>JBAQER010000119.1:0-6050 GCA_049286845.1 Bradyrhizobium sp. | reverse complement strand
GTCTTGTCCGGTTCGGCGTAGAGGACATGGAGTATGGCGCCGACCAGCAAAGCGTGGCTGGTCTTCTCCCAATGGTTGCGGCGTTCGAGCGATCCCTCAGGATCGACCAGCACGTCTGCAACGTTCTGGACGTCGCGGACCTCCCACTCGCCACGGCGAACCTCCAGCAACGGATTATACGCTGCCGACTTTGAGTTAGTTGGATCGAACAGCAACACGCGGCCGTGCCGGGCACGGTAGCCTGACGTCAAAGACCAGTTCTCGCCCTTGATATCGTGGACGATGCAGCTGCCCGGCCAGGTCAGAAGCGTCGGCACCACGAGGCCGACGCCTTTGCCGGATCGTGTCGGCGCGAAGCACAGCACATGCTCTGGTCCATCGTGGCGCAGATAGTCGTGTTCGAACTGTCCGAGCACAACGCCATCTGGC
This sequence comes from Bradyrhizobium sp., assembly GCA_049286845.1. Lineage (GTDB taxonomy): Bacteria > Pseudomonadota > Alphaproteobacteria > Rhizobiales > Xanthobacteraceae > Bradyrhizobium. The sequence continues at coordinate 5,621 of JBAQER010000119.1, read as the reverse complement.
GTGGCGAGACCGGCCGCACGAATCTCAGAGTGAGTAGCCCAGCGGGCCGAGCCATAGGTCGCGGCAGTCTTCGCCTCGCGAGCCCGCCACACCGACATGCCGATGGCAACCGCGATCGAGATGAAACCGCCCGAGGCCGCGATGTAAGCACCCTCGACAAAGACCGATGGAGCGTAGGCATCATAGGCGTACCACCACCAGAAGAACGCGGGCGGCAGATAGATCGGCACTCCCGAGGTCAGCTCGAACCATGGCTGCCCTAGCTGCGGTTGGAAACCTAGCCTCCACGCCACCCATTGGGTCGCCGCCCACATGGTGATGAGCACAACCATGAAGACAACGACGATCTGGCCCCAGAGTATCTTGGTCGCGGACATGGTGACGAAGGATCAAGTGTCGCCCATCCCAAGGGCAAGACCCGTATCTTTTCAGGGGGGCAGACGGCGGCGGCGGGCTATAATTGGGACAGTCGTGCGCCGTGTGCCGCCGAAGGTCGAAGGAAAGCCCGAGGAAGGGTAAACCAGATCCACGCCACGATCTGGAGGAAGAGGTTGAGAGTGAAGGCTGTTTGATATGCGATCTCGGGATAGCGTCCCGCCTCAGGCGCCCATTGCTGGATCACGATACCCGTGACGTATTGCACGGCAAAGGCCGCTGCGATGTGGAACAGGTTCAGCGCCCCGTTGGCCCGCCCGGCCAACTCCTTCGGAAAATACTCGGCCAAGATCGCGAAGCTGAGCACGGTAGCCGCCCCCACCGCGGCAACGACAGCCCATTGCAAATATGAAGGCAGTGGCAGGCGCAGGATCAACACGAACTGAGCTGCGATAAACACGGCCGCAACGAGTCCGAGGAGCACTTCCGGTCCAACACCGCGCCTCCGCAGTCGATCAGCCGCGATCCCAAGCAGGATCGCACCCAAACTCAACGCGATCGCCATGGCAAGCAGGTGCAGCACGACCCCTGCCCGATCAAGACCCTCCACATCCCCGAGCCACTGCGCCGCCCAGAGTCCTTGGAGAGACCAAGCCGTTCCGATGCAGGCCGCCGAAAGCGGCGCAACGCGCCAGAAGCGTGGATCGGCATAAACCTGCCTCAGGCCGACTTTGACAGCCCTGCTTTCAGCCGGTGCAGCCTCGGGCACGACAAAATAGATCATGACCGCACAGGCGAAAGTTGCCGCTGCGAAAAGACCAAAGAGTTCGCGCCAGCCGATCCAGGCGAGCAAGAAGTCTGCGGGCAACGTCGCGGTCACCGCACCCAGCGCGCCCAGCATGACCATCAAACCGTTAAGGAGCGGAAGGCGATCCCCGGGAAACCAGAGAACGAGCGCCTGTAGTCCCGCCGTCAAGGCAGATGCGACACCCAGACCGATCAACGCACGGGCCACCAGAAGCAGCCAGAAATGGTCCGACAGCGCGAATAGTGCCGAACCGCCGGCCGCGACGAGCAATAATGCGCTCTGGATCCGCCGCGGACCATATCGGTCCAGCAATATGCCTATGGGTATCTGGGCGGCGGCGAATGTCAGGAAGTAAACCGAAGTCAGCAAGCCGAGATCGTCGGCACCGAGCCCCAATTCTGCTGCCAGTGGGGACGCCAGGACCGCATTGATGGTTCGGAACAGGTAGGCGATGTAATAGCCGGCGACGAACGGCAGGAATACGCGCAGAATCAGATGTCGGTTGTCGAAAACATCCTTCGCCACCTGTCTCACTGCCGTTAACCAGGTCCGCGCAGATTGTGGTGATGCGAACGCGGCCTCGCCTCGCTCCCGGTCGATAGCGGATTCAGTGAAGGGGACGGCCGATCCGCCCTGGAAAGTTACCACGGCTGCCGTCCTCCCGGACGGCAGCCGAATGCTCGAACATATGATCAAGCGCTATCGAAGCATGCGGGCTAGGCTCGTGATCCGTCGGTGGCGGTAGAGGGGGCTCGCCCTGCCCCATATCGGGCTCCGAAGGGATGGGCCTTGCCGTGCCAAGTCTATCGATTGTCTCCCGTATGAGGGGAATTCGTTGATCGACGCGTCTTCCAACCTGGGTAGCGAATTCCTCGAAACGTTGGGCCCCTAGGGCGCATGCCGCCCCCTGTGCGGTTGCCGGCAATATTGGCGTCACGGCGAGATGGAACCGGGCGTGAAGGGCAACCGTCTCATTCACTATCCTGAGATTGCGATCGAGCTGTTCAATCTGACGGCTCAAACCTGTGAGGTGACGTCCAACGCCGGCGGTATCGCCGATATCGTCGTCAGAACCGAGAAAACGATCAAGCGCTGCTTCGACGAGCGCCGATTTGCTGACACCGGGCCGCTTGGCCGCCTCCGCCAACCGTGCGGCCATGCTTTCGCTGAGATAAACGCCAACTCTGGGCTTCATGATGGACGCTCGCTGGGGATGATCGGCTGACTGGATGGCATCGAGGGGCTCATTCCGCCCGGGCGGATTGGAGGGGTCTACCGTCTTGCAAATGAAGTGCGAGGTTCTGATCGACCTGGCCAGCTGAACCGTTTGCGCAAGCGTACCGGGGCGAGACAAATTCCGAGCGACTTTGGGTCGACAGGTATCGACGACGCCAGCTCCCGCGCTCGACGGCGCTCAGGAAGCTTTCGACTTGAGTATTGAATGCCGCGGGCTCTTCCAGATTGATCGCATGACCGGTATTGGGGCAGATCCAAAGGCCTGCATTAGGGAGCGTCGATTTCAGCATCAGGGTGGGCTCCAGGCAGCGGACGTCCTCATCCCCCACCGCGAGCAACACCGGCACCGTCATCCCTAACAACTGGTCACGAAGATCGTGCACCGACGGCCGCAACGCCTGACAGCGCGCCATCGTATTCGCCATTCCCTGCGGCGAGTACTGGCGCAGCCTGGCAACGAATTCCTGCCAACCCTTCGGATCCTTGTACTTGAGCTGGATGCGGGCCGGTCCGCGCGCCATCCGTTCGGCCACCGCTGCCATACCGTGCTCGCTGAAGACCCGGGCGAGAACGGAGGTTTCCCGCAACCAGGCGTCTCGGTGAGAAGGATGGGAGCCCGAGCCCACGCCGGCTGCGACAATCGCGCTGACTTTCTGGGGATACCGCAGCCCAAATTGCAGAGCCGCGTAGCCACCCATGCTGGAACCCACGACATGGGCGCGTTCGATCCCAAGACCCTGCAACACCGCGGCAATGTCGTAGACCGCGAGTTCCCAGCCATATGAGGCGTCATTCTGGGGAATATCGCTGGGCGGATAACCCCTGGCGTTAAAGGCGACGCAACGGTAATCGCGCGCGAAGTGGCGAAGCTGCGACTCCCATCCACGCATGTCGGACGCGAATTCGTGGACGAAGATGATCGGATACCCGTAGCCGCATTCCTCGAAATAGAGCCTCGCTCCGGTCGCCTCGACATATGGCATCGCTTCTCGCCCCCGTCCCCAACTTGCGCGGTCGGGTGCAGAGACAGAAAAGCAGATCAGGTTGCAATCACTCGATCCCTGGGATCGTGTCTTTACGTAGCAGGGCGTGGAATCACCGATGCACGGGAAGTAATCGCGGCTGGCAGCGCCCGATCGTCCGTATCGACTTCGCAGGACGTGTCAGAGCCCGAGCCCGCGCTTTCGACCAAAACTCCAGTCGACTCCGCCGCTCGGCAGCATGACCCCGGAGACATGGCGGCCGAGTTGCTGCTCAAGGGCCGGACGCCAGGGCACGAGTTGGAAGCCGAGGCCATCATCGATCATCGCGAACCGGCCTGAACTTAAGCTGACACGTTGGCGGTAAATCCCGGCAATGTTTTCGCCCTCCGCCGATGGGCGGTAGACGAGCCCGGTCTCGCCAGAAAGCGTTGTAGCCGCGGCGCTCAGATCCCGCTTCCGCAACGTGTTCAGCAGATCTCGGGCGAAGATGACCCGCTGTCCTTGTCGGCGCACAAACCCTTCGCTGGCCAAATGTTCGACGCGACCATCCATCGCCTGGCGAACCTCCGCGCCAAATCCATTTCCGCTCAGGGCAGCTTCCTTTGCGAGAAGCTGGCGGTCGATCCAGGTCGCACCGGGTGCTTTGACTTGCGCCTCGATCGTCAAATCGGATCGCGTCGCGAGCGATGAGCGCTTGCGTCCCTGGCCATCCTCGTAGGCGCGCATCTCAACCACCGCGCCTGGCTTAGCGTCTCCGGTCACATCGAGGTCGGAGAAGATGAGGTGGTGGGTGCGTCCATCGACACCGTCAATAACGGCGTAGGCCGTACCTCTCAGTTCGTTATGAAGCCCACGAGCTACGAGTCGACCCTGCACGGGGTCGGCGGCTTGGTCGCCATGCAAGGCGAATCCGGTCAAATCGGGTTCACGCCCGGCACCCGTGATCGCGCGGTGCATCGTTTTGATGATGTCCCCGCGGACTGAAAGATCTCGCAGAGTTCCCTCTATTCCCGGCTTCAAGGTCCAGCATCCAGGAGCGACTTGCTCGGCAAGGCCGAGACGCTCAAGCTTGGCAGCTCGCCCAATCATCAATCTTCGAAGCTCGGGATCACTATCCGGGATGCCTGATCTGAGATCGGCCACACCTGCTCCCTCGTCCGCAGCGCTACGAAGCACCCTGTCGAGGCCGGTCCAGCGCTCGGCCCCGACTTCGCTCTCCAGGGCGGAGCGAATTTCCTGCTCACTACGCGGGCCGAGTTCCAGCATCACTCGCTCCTCAGCACGCGCTCGGAGCCCGCGGCTGATGTAATCGCGGCTGATGACCAAATCCCTGCTGTCATCAGCGCGGCCGCGCACCAAGACATGAACATGGGGATTATCCGTGTTCCAATGATCCACTGCCACCCAGTCCAGCCTGGTGTTGAGATCGTGTTCGGCATCGACCATTAATTCGCGAGTAAAGGTACGGAGGTCAGCCATCTCGGAGGCGTCCTCGGGAGAAACTGTGAAGCGGAAATGATGCCGATCCTCCTCACACCTCTCCGCGAAGGCTTTGGTGTCGGCACTCTCCGACGTGGCATCGAACATTTTCGCGTCGGCACCGTCGCGGGTAACGCCCTCCCGTTTGAGATACGCGACGTGCTTCGAAAGTGGCGCAGAGCGAAATCGGTTGCCCTTATGGCGGACGATCCGAGCCATGACGACGACCCGTCGGCCTGGCGATCGCGATGCAAGGAACAGTGCTGCACTTCGGCCGCGCCCAAACGTTGAACGGCCTTTTGTCCCGCTCCCGTGTCCGAAGTCCTTGCCGGTATGCCCGGCCTTCCTTGCGGCGCGCATGACCTGGCCGACAAAGCTCTTCGGACGCTTGGCGCCCTGATTGCCGTGTTTGATGCGGCCAGGCCGAAGATTGATCTCGTCGTCGCGGGCGCTCATGGTGCTCAGCGTCCGCGAAAGTGCTGCCGACGGCGCCGGGGGCATTGAATCCATTGAGCATTGTGCTTCGAGCGCCAGAAGGCGCCATTGGTCTCATGACCAAAATGCCTAAACCAACCAACCACATGCCCTCGACGGATGTCGGGGCTTTTATCTTGCCATCCGTGGCTCGTATGTAAGCGTCCGAATCTTGCACGACTTTCTGAGAGTGCGGTGTCGTTCCAAATCGGGTTCTCTCGTACATGGGAGGATCTCCGGTGGCATCTCGGTCCTGGGTAAAAGCG
>JBAQER010000118.1:0-2845 GCA_049286845.1 Bradyrhizobium sp. | reverse complement strand
GAAAAGCCCTGTTGGCTCAATTCTAGTTGAAAAACCCGGCAGGTCTAGGCCTCTTCCATGCACGGAATCCCCTTGACGTCCACCGCCCGCCTGGCAATCTGTGACCTATGTTCTTGCAATTCTTCACATCGCTGCGCGATGCCCAGGTTCCGGTGACCTTGCGTGAGTATCTGACGCTGATGGAGGCGCTCGACGCCGACCTCGCCGGGCAGACGGTGGAGAATTTCTATTATCTGTCGCGCGCCGCGCTGGTGAAAGACGAGCGCAATCTCGACAAGTTCGACCGCGTGTTCGGCACCGTGTTCAAGGGGCTGGAAAGCCTGCTCGACGCCATGGAGAAGGCGGACATTCCCGCCGAATGGCTGAAGAAGCTCGCGGAAAAATACCTCACCGAGGAAGAGAAGAAGCAGATCGAGGCGATGGGCTGGGACAAGCTCATGGAGACGCTGCGCCAGCGCCTCAAGGAGCAGCAGGGCCGGCACCAGGGCGGCAACAAGTGGATCGGCACCGCCGGGACCTCGCCGTTCGGCGCCCACGGCTACAATCCGGAAGGTGTGCGGATCGGCCAGGAAAAGAACCGCAACAATCGCGCGGTCAAGGTGTGGGACAAGCGCGAATTCAAGGATCTCGACGGCAACGTCGAACTCGGCATCCGCAACATCAAGATCGCGCTGCGGCGGTTGCGCAAATTCGCCCGCACCGGCGCGCCCGACGAACTCGACCTCGATACCACCATCAAGGAGACCGCCAACCACGGCTATCTCGACGTGCACATGCGGCCGGAGCGGCGCAACGCGGTCAAGGTGCTGGTGTTCTTCGACATCGGCGGCTCGATGGATTCGCATATCGAGCAGGTCGAGGAGCTGTTCTCGGCGGCGAAGAGCGAATTCAAGCACATGGAATATTTCTACTTCCACAACTGCCTCTATGAAGGCGTCTGGAAGCAGAACAAGCGGCGGTTCACCGACCGTACCCCGACCTGGGACGTGCTGCATAAATATCCGCACGACTACAAGGTGGTGTTCGTCGGCGACGCCTCGATGAGCCCTTACGAAATCATGGTCCCCGGCGGCTCGGTCGAGCATGTCAACGAGGAAGCCGGATCGGTTTGGCTCGATCGCATCACCCGCACCTATCCGCACGCGGTCTGGCTCAATCCGGTGGCGCAGAAGCACTGGGACTATTCGGAATCCACCACCATCATCCGCCGGCTGTTTTCGGAGCGCATGTTCCCGATCACGATCGAGGGCCTCGAAGGCGCGATGAAGGAACTGGTGCGGTAGATACTTGTCGTCATTCCGGGGCGCGCGCAGCGCGAACCCGGATTCCCGAGATTCCCCGATGTGCAATTGCACATCTGAGGTCTGGTCCTTCGGACCATCCCGTAATGATGAAAATAACGGAGAGGGACCATCAATGCCCCAGGACATCCACACCGGCATCAAGGCGCTGATCGACGAGGCCAATGCCGAGATCGAGACCCTGAGCGCTGCGGAGGCAATCCAGGCCGCGCAGGACGACGGCGTCGTGATCGTTGATATCCGCGACCCCCGCGAGATCGAGCGCGACGGCCGGATCCCGGGCGCATTCTCCTGCACCCGCGGCATGCTGGAATTCTGGATTGATCCGGAGAGCCCCTATGCCAAGGCGATCTTCCAGGAAGAAAAGAAGTTCATCTTCCATTGCGCCGGCGGCCTGCGTTCGGCCTTGGCCGCCAAGACCGCGCAGGACATGGGACTGAAGCCGGTCGCGCATGTCGCCGGCGGTTTCGCCGCCTGGCGCGACGCCGGCGGCCCGGTCGAGAAGTACGAGCCGAAGAAGCCGAAGGGCTGACGCCGGGCCTTATCTGTCCGCCGTCATTCCGGGGCGCGCCCAGCGCGAACCCGGAATCCAGAAGTTATTGGATCGAGATTCTCCGATGTGCAATTGCACATCGGAGTTCGCGCCTCCGGCGCGCCCCGGAATGACAACAAGGATTTCGTATGATGACCACGCCAGACGATCCGCTTGTCTCCACCGACTGGCTCGCGGCGCATCTCGGAGATCCCAAGGTCAGGGTTATCGATGCGTCGTTCAAGATGCCGGGCGTCATGCCGCTGCCGATCGACGATTACCTTGCCTCGCATATCCCGGGCGCCGCGTTTTTCGATGTGGACGCGGTGTCGGATCATTCAAATCCGCTGCCGCACATGTTTCCGGACGCCGAACAGTTCGGCCGCGATGTCGGCGAGCTCGGGATCGGCAATGACGACATGGTCGTGGTCTACGACGCAGGCGGCTGGGTTGCGGCCCCGCGTGCGTGGTGGATGTTGCTCTCCTTCGGCCATCGGAACGTCCGCGTGCTCGATGGCGGCCTGAAGAAATGGGTCGCGGAAGGCCGCAAGGTCGAGAGCGGTCCGGTGACACCGAAGCCAGACACGTTCAAGGCAAGTTTCGATGCGCGGCGCACGCGCGGCCTGCATCAAATGATCGCCAATATAGCAAGCGGCGCCGAGCAGGTGATCGATGCGCGGGCCAGTGAACGTTTTCAGGGCAAGGTACCCGAGCCGCGACCCGGCATTCGCTCCGGCCACATCCCGGGCAGCCTGAACCTGCCCTACAACAATCTATTCGATGCCTCGACCGGTACGATGAAATCGCTGGACGAGTTGCGGGCCGCGTTTCTGGGCGCGGGCACCAAGCTCGACGCACCGATCGTGACGAGTTGCGGCTCCGGCGTGAGTGCCGCCGTGCTGACGCTGGCACTGTACCGTCTCGGCGTCGAGAACCCGGCGCTCTACGACGGCTCGTGGACGGAATGGGGTGCTGCGGACGGCCCGCCGGTGGCCACCGGTCCGGCATAATC
>JBAQER010000117.1:0-2590 GCA_049286845.1 Bradyrhizobium sp. | reverse complement strand
GATCGAGACCTCGGCGGCGACCGCGTAGACCACCATGATGATCGAGGGCGGCAGCAAGATGCCGAGCGTGCCCGCGCCGCACAGCGATCCCAGCGCGGTCTTTTCGTCGTAGCCGCGCTTGACCAGCTCGGGCAGCGCGACCTTGGCGATCGTCGCGCAGGTCGCCGCGGAGGACCCCGAGACCGTGCCGAAAATGCCGCAGGCGAGCACGTTGACGTGCATTAACCGGCCGGGCAGCCAGGTGAGCCAGGGCGCGAGGCCTTCGAACATTTCCTCCGACAGCTTGGTGCGATAAAGAATCTCGCCCATCCAGATGAACAGCGGCAGCGCGGCGAGCGTCCAGGACGCGCTCGAACCCCAGAAGGACTGGAACAGGTTGACCTCGGGGGGCGTCGAGGTAAAGAACTGCAATCCGAACCACGCGACCGCAGCGAGAGAAATTGCGATCCAGACGCCGCCCGCCAGCAGCAGCATCAGCAGCGCGAGCAGGACCAGCGCGATGGTGAGCGTGTCCAAGGTCAGGCCATCTCCGAATAATCGCCACGTGCACGGCGGTCTTCTTCGGCCAGCTGGTACGCCGGTTTTTGCCTTCGGATGACAACAATCAATTCATCGATGACGGCGACGAAAAAAATCAGCACCCCGAACACGAAGCACAGCTGCGGGATCCAGATGGGGATCTTCACCAGTCCCTGCGCGACTTCCTTGAACTTCCAGCTTTCGTAGACGAATTTGGTCACCGCCACGGCCATGTAGCCGACGAACAGCGCGGTCAGGGTCAGCGCCGCGATTTCGGCGTAGCGGCGACCGGCGGGCCTGAGCAGATCGATGAAAAGGCCGACGCGCACCAGCTCGCCATGGCGGAAGGTGTGGCCGAGGGCAAGGAACGCTGCGGCCGCGCACAGCCAGGAGGTGATGTCGTCGGCGGCGCGGATCAGGAGGCCGAACTCGCGCCCAGCCGCCTGCGCCAGCATCAATACGCAGATGCTGGCGAGGCAGAGCGCGGCGAGCGCGCCGCTCGCCGCGTAGAGGCGGTCGAGAAACCGCCTCAAGGGTTTATTTCCCGCGGTAGGCCTTGACGATCGCTTCGCCGTCGGCGCCGGCGGCCTTCAGCCACTCCGCCGAGATGGTGTCGCCGACCTTGTTCATCGCCGCCATCAGCCCCGCGTCCGGCGTGTGCACGGTCATGCCGTTGTCGGCCAGCATCTTGTTGGCGTCGGACTCGCGCTTGCGCGACAGCTCCCAGCCGCGCTTCTCGGCGGCGGCGGCGGCGCCGGTGAGCGCCTTCTTCTGCGCTGCGGTGAGGCCCTGGAACGCGCGGTTGTTCACCACCACCACGTTCTTCGGGTGCATCGCGTTGGTGGTGTAGTAGTTCTTGACGAACTCCCAGGCCTTGGTCGAGGTCCCGGTGGCCGAGGACGTGATCATCGCGCTGATGGTGCCGGTGGCGAAGGCCTGCGGCACCTCGGGCACCTGGATTACCGTCGGGCTCGCGCCCAGCAGCTCCGCCAGGCGCGCGGTGTAGGCGCTGTAGGTGCGGAACTTGGTGCCCTTGAAGTCATCCACGCTCTTGAGCGGATTCTTGGTGTACAGGCCCTGGCCCGGCCAGGCGACCGAGTAGAGCAGCACCAGACCGCGGCCTTCGAGCTTTTTGGTCAGGATCGGCTTCTGAGCCTGATAGAGTTTCCAGGCGGCGTCGTAGCCGGCGGCGAGGAACGGCACGTTGTCGGCGTTGAACACCGGCTCCTCGTTGCCGAACTGGCCGAGCAGGAACTCGGCGATCGGCACCTGGCCCGTAGAAACCGCGCGCAGCATGTCGGGATGCTTGATCAGCGAGCCATTCGAATGCAGGTTGATGGCGATCTGGCCGCCGGAGGCCTTCTTCACGTCCTCGATGAACAGTTTGATGTTCACAGTGTGGAACTCGCCGTCTGGGTAAGGCGTCGGCATGTCCCATTTGGTCTGGGCTTGAGCGGTGCCGGCCAGCGCGAGCGCCGCAAACGCGGCAAAAAGAGGTTTGAGTTTCATGTTTTTCCTTTGAAATTAGGTCTGAAGCAGCTTGGCCACATCATCGGCTAACGCCATCGACGCTGTCAATCCGGGCGACTCGATGCCGAACAGGTTGACCAGGCCCGCCAGGCCGTGTTCGGCCGGACCCTGAATGAAGAAATCGGCGGCCGGCTCCCCGGGAGCGGATATTTTTGGCCGGATACCGGCATAGCCCGGCGCAAGCGCGCCGTCCGGAAGGCCGGGCCAATAGCGCCTGATGGCGGCGTAGAAGCGATCCGCCCGGCGCGGATCGACGGCGTAGTCTCCTTCACGACCGATCCGCTCCACCCATTCCACGTCCGGCCCGAAGCGCGCTTGCCCCCCCATGTCCAGGGTCACGTGCACGCCCAGGCCCCCGGGCTCGGGTACCGGGTAAACCAGGCGCGCAAAGGGCGGGCGCCCGACAAGTGCGTAGTAATTGCCCTTCGCGTAGAGTTCCGGGGGGACTTTCCCGGCCGGAAAGCCGTCGATCAGGCGCGCGACGCTGGGGGCACGAAGTCCCGCGCTGTTGACGAGCATGGCTGTCTTGATTCTTGTTGCC
>JBAQER010000116.1:0-1582 GCA_049286845.1 Bradyrhizobium sp. | reverse complement strand
AGCGACGGCGTGCCGCTGTGGCTGGTCGTCTCGAACGATAAGATCGTGGAGCAGCGCTTCGGCGCCGAAGCGTGGCGCGCCAGCGTGCTGCCGAGGATCAAATCATTGCTGCACTAGGAAGAACGGCTGCAGCCTTCGCGACCATCAATGCTGAGCCCGGCCCTCGCCGAGCTGATGCCTTCCGCCGTTCATCCCGCTGCGGGCCTTGATTCGATCGCTGGCGATCAGGCTCCTGAGCAGGGCGACTTCGCTGATCACGACATCGGAGGCACGAACGTCGACACCGACCAGACGAAGTTTCGCGAACACCCGCGACAGCGATTCCGGCTTGAGCCCGAGCCGCCCGGCAATGAGGGATTTGTCGTAAGGCAGCGAAATCCGGCAGGAGCCGTTGATGTTCGGGCACAACGCGGCGAGGAACTCTGCTACGCGCTGCAAACCGCTTTGCGCGGAAAGCTGCTCGACGCGCTGGACCAGTTGATGGAGATGCTGCGAGGTCGATGCAATCATCGCGATCGCGATATCGGGTATCTCGCGAATGCAGCACATCACATGATGCGCCGGTATCAGGACAACCCGGGAATCGGTGGCGGCGGAAGCCGTGGCCGGATAACGGCCCCCTGCGAAGGCGACCGCCTCGGCGAAACTCTCGCCCTTGGTGAGAACGTGAAGAACCGCCTCGTCGCCGGCGGGCGTGATCCGATACAGCTTGATCCATCCCTCGATGACGATGAAGAACGCCGCGGCCGGCTCGCCTTGCCGGAACAGGGCGTCGCCGGGTTCGAGCTCGACGACAGTTGCGGGCGCAAGGAGGGTCTGGACCGTCCGCGGGTTGAGACCGCAGAGCACGGCCGTCTGTGAAGCGGTTTTCAGGTCTTCCGGCGTCGGAGCGGTCATGGTTTCAATCCCTCGGTAGTGTGGACCTCCGCCTGCTTCGTTGCCTGCGGTTTGAGACTACTGCCTATGCAGAAAGCAAATTGACCTAGATCAATTTGCGCCGGCGAAAGGCCGGATTTTTCGGAGCACAGCCCTTCATTGTGATGCGACAACTTCGCGCAGCGCCTTCAGGAAGGCGTCGCGATCGACGTGGTGCTCTCCGCATGCGTCGTCCACGGTATGGAAGCACGCGATAGGACAGCCCACACACCCCATCCTGAAGTCGAGAAAGACCCGGATGGTCGCCGGCCAGTCGTTCATGACGTCGTGCACCAGATCGTCGAAGCCAATCGGCATAAGCACCTCCACGGTGTATTACGCCCACGAGGGGGTCGACCGGTCTTTGTGGAAGCACAACTTTCGCGGCGAATCCGGTCCGCGTATGGGCGCGTGGGCCGGAAAGATCCGGCATCCTCCGTCATTTTTGCGCCGCAAAAGGGGAACCGCCGCGCAATGTGCGGCGATCGGTCATTCCCGAAGCCGGCCGGGCCGTAGCGCCGAGCGCAATGCGGCTTTTCGGGATCCGGATTATTCCGCGGCGAGAACCTGATCGGCCCGCACCAGCCCGAGCCGGTCCCAGACATCGGCGAGGGCTTCGGCAAGACGATCGATCAGCGCGTCGTCGTGATACGGCGACGGCGTGATC
>JBAQER010000115.1:0-8219 GCA_049286845.1 Bradyrhizobium sp. | reverse complement strand
GCTGTAAGTCTGCGTCGATTGCTGCCCGTGGCTTGACTTTCCAGGCTTGGACAGTATGTTTCGCGCAACCTTTGGGAAGCCCGAGCGGTCGAATGCGTAATATTATTACCAAACTCCTTATCGTCGTCGTACCCAAGCGCACCGCCGGGGATGGCTGAGGCCATCCACATTCGGGCGGTGTGCATGGGGCCTCTTGGGCCCCTTTTTATTTTCCCAAGACCCAGCTGAAGCAAACAGACCCAAACTGAAGAAAGCCGCTGACAACAGCGCATCCGGAGCAAGCCATGAGCGACGAAAGCCACGATCCGAACCAGATGACGGGAGCCGCCATGATCGTGCGCGCGCTGATCGATCATGGCGTCAAGCATATCTTTGGTTATCCCGGCGGCGCGGTGCTACCGATCTATGACGAACTGTTCCAGCAGAGCGATGTCGAGCACATCCTGGTGCGGCACGAGCAGGGCGCCGGTCATGCCGCCGAAGGCTATGCGCGCTCCACCGGCAAGCCGGGCGTGGTGCTGGTGACCTCGGGCCCGGGCGCTACCAACATGGTGACGCCGCTGACCGATGCGCTGATGGATTCGATCCCGCTGGTCTGCATCACCGGGCAGGTGCCGACGCACCTGATCGGCAACGACGCGTTCCAGGAATGCGACACCGTCGGCATCACCCGGCCCTGCACCAAGCACAACTGGCTGGTGCGCGACGTCAACGATCTCGCCAAGGTGCTGCACGAGGCGTTCTACGTCGCCTCCAGCGGGCGGCCCGGTCCGGTCGTGGTCGACGTGCCGAAGGATGTGCAGTTCGCGGTCGGCACCTATCACCCGCCGCGCAAGTCCGACGTCCACGTCTCCTATACGCCGCGGATCAAGGGCGACGCCGCGCAGATCCGCAAAGCGGTGGCGCTGATGGCCTCCGCCAGGCGTCCGGTGATCTACTCTGGCGGCGGCGTCGTCAATTCCGGCCCCGAGGCCTCGAAGCTGCTGCGCGACCTGGTCGAAGCCACCGGCTTTCCGATCACCTCGACCCTGATGGGGCTCGGCGCCTATCCGGCCTCGGGCAAGAACTGGCTCGGCATGCTCGGCATGCACGGCACCTACGAAGCCAACATGACGATGCACGATTGCGACGTCATGCTGTGCGTCGGCGCCCGCTTCGACGACCGCATCACCGGCCGCACCGATGCGTTCTCGCCGGGCTCCAAGAAGATCCACATCGACATCGATCCGTCCTCGATCAACAAGAACATCCGTGTCGACGTCCCGATCATCGGCGACGCCGCCAATGTGCTGGGCGATCTGTTGCAGGTGTTCAAGGCGGAAGCCAAGAAGCCCGATATCCGGCCGTGGTGGCAGGAGATCGCGAAGTGGCGCGCGCGCAATTCGCTGTCCTACAAGAAGAACAACGACGTCATCCTGCCGCAATACGCCATCGAGCGGCTGTTCGCGATGACGCGCGGGCGCGATACCTACATCACCACCGAAGTCGGCCAGCACCAGATGTGGGCGGCGCAGTTCTTCGGCTTCGAGGAGCCGCACCGCTGGATGACCTCGGGCGGCCTCGGCACCATGGGCTACGGCCTGCCGGCCGCGGTCGGCGTCCAGGTCGCGCATCCGAACAGCCTCGTGATCGACATCGCCGGCGACGCCTCGGTGCAGATGACGATGCAGGAGATGTCGACGGCGGTTCAGTATGAACTGCCGATCAAGATATTCATCCTGAACAACCAGTATATGGGCATGGTGCGGCAGTGGCAGCAGCTCCTGCACGGCAACCGGCTGTCGCACACCTATTCGGAAGCGCTGCCGGATTTCGTCAAGCTCGCCGACGCCTTCGGCTGCGTCGGTCTGCAGGCGATCAAGCCCGGCGATCTCGACGGCGCGATCAAGGAGATGATCGATATCAAGCGCCCGGTGCTGTTCGATTGCCGGGTGGCGGCGCTGGAAAACTGCTTCCCGATGATTCCGTCCGGCAAGGCGCATAACGAAATGCTGCTGCCGGCGGAAGCCAACGACGAAGCCACCGCTGCCGCCTTCGCCGGCGGCAAGGCGCTGGTGTGAGGGCGAGCCGCGCCGATGTTTGATCTCGGGCAACTGGAACGCGCGCAGGACGTGGTCGGCGCGGCGATGCCGCCGACGCCGGCATATGCGTGGCCGCTATTGTCGGAGCGGCTCGGCGCTGATGTCATCGTCAAGCATGAGAACCATACGCCGATCGGCGCCTTCAAGGTGCGCGGCGGGCTGGTTTACCTCGATCGTCTGAAGCGCGAACAGCCCGGCACCGCCGGAATCATCTCGGCGACTCGCGGCAATCACGGCCAGAGCCTCGCATACGCTGCGAGCCGCTACCGCATGCCGGTGACGATCTACGTGCCATCAGGCAATTCGGTCGAGAAGAATCGCGCGATGCGGGCCTTCGGCGCCGAGCTCGTCGAGTACGGCGAAGATTTCCAGGCCGCGCGCGAGGAAGCCTATCGCCGCGCCGAGGCCACGGGACTTCACATCGTGCCGGCGTTCCACCCGAACCTGGTGCTGGGCGTGGCGACCTACGCGCTGGAGCTCTTGAGAAAAGCGCCGGATATCGACGTCCTCTACGTGCCGATCGGGCAGGGATCGGGCATCTGCGGCTGCATCATGGCGCGCGACCTGCTCGGACTGACCACCGAAATCGTCGGCGTGCAATCGACCGAAGCGCCGTCCTATGCGCTGTCCTTCGCGGCCGGCACGGTCGTGACGACCGAGACCAGCAATACGCTGGCCGACGGCATGGCGACGCGCGTCCCCGATCCCGATGCGCTGGCGATCATCCGCAAGGGCGCCTCGCACATCGTGCAGGTCACCGACGACGAGGTCGCCGCCGCGATCCGCGCCTACTGGACCGATACGCACAATCTCGCCGAAGGCGCTGGCGCCGCGGCGCTCGCCGCCGCCCTGCAGGAAAAGCCGAAGATCCGCGGCAAGCGGGTCGGCCTGGTGCTGAGTGGCGGCAATATCGATTTCGATTTGTTCAACCGGTGGGTCGTTCCGGAAACCGCCGTCGCCGGCGGCAAGGTGCTGATGTGAGCGGGGCCTTTTTTCCCGGCGTGCTGGTCACCGTGGCATTGGCGTTGCAAATTCTGATCGATCCATATTGCACATATGGCGCGACAGGCAATTTGGAATTGGGAGCGGGTGCCGGCATCGTGCTGTATGGAGGCGCGCTCGCTCTGGAGCTGCGTGGCATTCGGATGACTCCGTTCGGTAGGACCGAGCGAATTTGGTGGGTTGTTACAGCCGCCCTGGCGCTGATCGCGCTGGCGATGAACCGCCAGGTCTGGTCAGAGATGTTGAGTGCGCGGCCGTGCGGGCCGATCGAGTATGAGGACGGTGTCCGTTATCGCGCCAGCCATGCGGTGATCGGTATCGGCTATGGGGTCATGCCGCTAACGGTCGCGGCCGCCACACTTTTTGTCGGTTTTTGGAACGGCACGTTGCGACCCACGTTTCATGAATCCGATCGGTAAGATGGCGACGCGGAAGTGATGAACGAGAGAATGACGAGGAATTGACATGAACCAGCCCGCATCCGCCTATTTCATGGAAGACCGCCATGACCCGATCGAGACCCACACGCTCTCGGTGCTCGTGCAGAACGAGCCGGGCGTGCTCGCCCGCGTGATCGGGCTGTTTTCGGGGCGCGGCTACAACATCGAAAGCCTCACCGTCTCCGAGACCGAGAGCCAAAAACATCTCTCGCGCATTACCATCGTCACCACGGGCACCCCGATGGTGATCGAGCAGATCAAGCACCAGCTCGACCGCATGGTCCCGGTCTACCGCGTCGTCGACATGACGCTGACCGGCCGCTCGATCGAGCGCGAACTGGCGATGGTCAAACTGCGCGGCACCGGCGATCACCGGGTCGAGGCGTTGCGTCTCGCCGAGGCGTTTCGCGCCCGCGTCATCGACGCCACCATCGAAAGCTTCGTGTTCGAGATCACCGGCAACTCCGCCAAGATCAACCAGTTCATCGACCTGATGCGGCCGCTCGGCCTCGTCGAGGTGTCGCGCACCGGGGTCGCCGCGATCGGGCGCGGGCCGGAAGGGATGTAAAGCATGCTGGCGCGCGACTGGTATTACACCGAGCGGCGGCGGGTCGGGATCGATTCCGCCGTCGCCTCGATCTACGACCGGCATGACGACAGCGACAGCCGTGCCCGGGTGGCGCTGACCATGCTGGGGCTGCAGCGCGGCTGGCGGCTGGCGGACATCGGCTGCGGCAACGGCGTGCTCGCCTGCGAGGCGGCGTCGATGGGCGCCGAGGTCGACGCCATCGACATTTCGCCGGCGATGCTGGCGCTTGCCGATATCCTGGCGCGCGACCGCAAGGTGGCGATCCGCACCCAGTTCGCAGGGCTTCTGAGCTTCGCCTACCAGCCGAATTCATACGATCTGATCGTCAGCGAATTCGCGCTGCATCATCTGCCGGATTTCTGGAAGGCGGTGGCGCTGGCGCGCATCTATGGCGCGCTGAAGCCGGGCTCGAATTTCTATTTGCGCGACATCGTCTTCGCCGGCATGCCCGACGGGATCGAGCGTGATGTCGAGGGCTGGGCGGACTTCAGCATCAAGAACCACGAATTCGATCGCGAAAGTGTCATCACCCATATGCGCGACGAATATTCGACCTTCGGCTGGGTGATCGAGCGCATGCTGACCGACGTCGGCTTCACGCTGGTCTCGGCCGACTACCACGCGCCGCTGCACGGCACCTATCTGCTGCGCAAACCGAAATCCGGCGAGCAGAGCTAGCGACGTGAAGCCTTTCGACCTCTTCCTGGCCGTCACGGTGGCGGCGATCCGGGGCCTTGCCTTCGTGGCGAGCCGGATCGTCACGGCTTGATCAGGGAGAGATTGCATGTCCCATTCGCTGCTGATCGCCTTCGTCATGTTCGCCGTCGTGATGTTCTTCACGCCGGGGCCGAACAACATCATGCTGCTGTCGTCGGGGCTGACCTACGGCTTCCGCCGCACGCTGCCGCATGTCGCGGGCATCACGATCGGCTTTGCCTTCATGATCGGGGCGGTGGGCCTTGGCCTCGGGACCATCTTCATCACCTATCCGGTGCTGCAGACCGTCCTCAAATATGCCGGAGTCGCCTATCTGGTCTATCTCGCCGCCGCCATCGCGATGTCCGGGCCGGTCGCGCCGGATCGGGACAAACGGCGCGGGCCGATGACGTTCTGGGGCGCGGCCATGTTCCAGTGGATCAACGCCAAGGGCTGGGTCATGGTGATCGGCACCATCACCGCCTATGCCGGCATCGCCGGCTTTCCCTGGAATATCGTCATCCAGGTCATGCTCAGCCTGCTGCTGGGAACGTTGTCCTGCTCGGCCTGGGCGCTGTTCGGCAGCGCGCTGCGGCCGGTCCTGACCTCGCCGAAGGCGGTGCGGGCCTTCAATATCGTGATGGCCGCCCTGCTGCTGGCCTCGCTCTGGCCGGTCTTCATGGACGCATGATGCCGCACCGCGCCATGCAGAAACGGGTTTCCCCTGACGGGAAAAATGCTCTAGACAACGCCGGAAATTCGCGGGCGACCGGCGGTCCCATCCACCCAAAAGCCTGATTAACCGGCCGATTTTGGCCACCGATGAGGAAACCACCATGCGTGTTTATTACGATCGCGACGCCGACCTGAACCTGATCAAGGGCAAGAAGGTCGTTATCGTCGGCTATGGCAGCCAGGGCCATGCCCATGCGCTGAACCTGAAGGATTCCGGCGTCAAGGACGTCGCCATTGCGCTGCGCAAGGGCTCGGCCTCCGCCAAGAAGGCCGAGACCGCCGGGTTCAAGGTGATGGAAGTCGCCGAAGCCGCCAAATGGGCCGACCTCGTGATGATGCTGACCCCCGACGAATTGCAGGGCGACATCTACCGCGAGCATCTGCACGACAACATGAAGAAGGGCGCCGCCCTGGTGTTCGCGCACGGCCTCAACGTGCACTTCAACCTGCTCGACCCGCGCGAGGATCTGGATGTCCTGATGATCGCGCCGAAGGGCCCGGGCCACACCGTGCGCTCGGAATACCAGCGCGGCGGCGGCGTGCCCTGCCTGATCGCGATTTCGAAGGATATCTCGGGCAATGCCCATGACCTCGGCCTGAGCTACGCTTCCGCGATCGGCGGCGGCCGCGCCGGCATCATCGAGACCACGTTCAAGGAAGAATGCGAGACCGACCTGTTCGGCGAGCAGGTGGTGCTGTGCGGCGGCCTGGTCGAGTTGATCAAGGGCGGTTACGAGACGCTGGTCGAAGCCGGCTACGCGCCGGAGATGGCCTATTTCGAATGCCTGCACGAGGTGAAGCTGATCGTCGACCTGATCTATGAAGGCGGCATCGCCAACATGAACTACTCGATCTCCAACACCGCCGAATACGGCGAATACGTCACCGGCCCGCGCATCGTCACCGAAGAGACCAAGAAGGAGATGAAGCGCGTTCTGGCCGACATCCAGGGCGGCAAGTTCGCCCGCGACTGGATGCTGGAGAACAAGGTCAACCAGACCTCGTTCAAGGCGACCCGCGCCAAGCTCGCGCAGCACCCGATCGAGGAAGTCGGCGCCAAGCTCCGCGACATGATGCCGTGGATCAAGAAGGGCGCGCTGGTCGACAAGACCAAGAACTGAGGCGCGAGATCGCGAACTGAACGGAACCTTCGAGCCCCGGACGCGCTGCGTCCGGGGCTCAATTATGTCTGGCGTCTATTTCGGCATGTCCACGGCGCGCAGTGTGACGATCGCGACCGCGCACGGTGTCTCTGCGCCATCCGCCTTTGACGCCACGTCGACTTGCGCGACGCCGATCGTGTTCCCGACCTGAATGGCCCGCGCCCGCGCGATCAGCTCCTCGCCCTTCGCCGGGGCGAGGAAGCTGACCTGAAGGTTCACCGTCACCGCGAACCGGCCGGGCGCCATGGCGCTGGTGACGGCGCCGCCGCCGGCATGATCGGCGAGGCCGGCGATAACCCCGCCGTGGAAGAAGCCGTTCGCCTGCAACAGGTCGGCGTTCTTGCCGAGCGACATCACGACATGCCCGGGCTCCGCGCTCTCGACCCTGGTGCCGATGGCCCTGGTGAACCCTGGCGCGCTGGTGACGAATTCCGCGAGTTCGCGGATGCGATGGTGGTGATCCATGAGACCCTCCGTGCTGTTCAGCCGGCAGCCATGCTCGGGCCCTTGCGTGGTCTCGGCAATGACGATTGCTCCGATACAGAGCTATAGGTATTGTCTATGGATGGACCTGAAGCAGATCCGGTATTTCGTGGCGGTGGCGGAAGCGGGCAGCTTCAGCGCCGGCGCCAGGCGCGCCTTCGTCACGCAACCGACGCTGTCGACGGCGATATCTGCGCTCGAGGCCGAACTGGGATTTGCATTGCTGGAGCGTCATGCGCGCGGCGTAAGGCTCACTGCAAAGGGCGAGGGGGCGCTCGTTACCGCACATTCGATTCTGCGGCAGACCGAACAGCTCAAGGCGGCCTCACGCGACAAGCCCGCGGGTAAGCCGCTGCGGCTCGGAATACTGCCGACGCTGGCTCCGGCATTCGTGACCGGATGCCTGTCGCGGCTGATGACGATCGACTCCGACAAGCCCTGGCGGACGGAAGATGCACCGCTGGCAAAGCTCCGCCAGCGGTTGGCCAATGGCCGCTACGATCTGATCTTGACCGCGTTGGGTCCACCGGCGCGTGGCCACCGGCAAGCGGAACTGCTGACCGACAGACAGGCACTGGCCGTCTCGTCGCGCGCGTTTCCCCGCGGGCCGGTCTCGCCGGAAATCCTCTCGGGCCAGCCGCTGATCGTGCGCGTGCATTGCGAGCAGCTGCAGGCCGCTTCGCGCGTGCTTGATGCGTGGAAGGTGCGGCCGCGGGTGGTGGCGCAGACCGATAGCGACGCCAGGGCGCTCGCGATGGTCGCGGCCGGTCTTGGATTTTGCCTGATGCCGGACAGCTTCGAACACCCTGATGTCCGCATGCTTCGTTCCGACGATGTTGAATTGCCGCGGCGGCTGGGGTTTGAATGGGTGCGAGGCGCCGTGCATGGCTGGCTGGATCGCGCGCTCGATCATCTCTGAATTTTCCCGGAAGTTTGCAGCGGCGCGAGATGTTTCGTGCCGTGATGCCCGTCCGTCGCTTGCTGCAAAATCTTTCAAACAAAAGAGGATGATGCAACGCAACTGCTATTC
>JBAQER010000114.1:0-4698 GCA_049286845.1 Bradyrhizobium sp. | reverse complement strand
CATCCAGCCCCTGCTTGCGCCGCACTACCACGTCCATCGCCTCCATGCCGAAGATCGCGATGTTTTCCGCGCCGACATGGTCGCGGATCTCGATATTGGCACCGTCGAGGGTGCCGATGGTCAGCGCGCCGTTCAGCGCCAGCTTCATGTTGCCGGTGCCGGAAGCTTCCATGCCCGCGGTCGAAATCTGCTCGGAGAGATCTGCGGCGGGAATGATTACTTCGGCGAGGCTGACATTGTAGTCGGCGAGGAATACGATCTTCAGCTTGCCGCCGATCGCAGGGTCGTTGTTTACGATTTCGGCGACGTCGTTGATCAGCTTGATGATCAGCTTGGCGTAGCGATAGCTCGCCGCCGCCTTGCCGGCGAAGATCTTCACCCGCGGCACCCAGTCGCGCTGCGGGTCGTCCTTGATCGCGTGATAGAGCGCCACGGCCTCGAGGATGTTGAGCAACTGCCGCTTGTATTCGTGGATGCGCTTGATCTGGATATCGAACAGCGCCGACGGGTCCACCTTGACGTTGAGGCGCTCGCCGATCAGCCGCGCCAGCGCCGCCTTGTTGTGATGCTTGACGGCGCGGAACTGCTGCTGGAACGCGTTGTCGCTGGCGCGGGCCTCCAACAGTCCGAGCCGGGAGGGATCGTCGAGCACGGCCTCGCCGCAGGCCTCGCGCAACAGCTCGGTCAGCTTCGGATTGGCCAGCATCAGCCAGCGGCGGAAGGTGATGCCGTTGGTCTTGTTGGTGATGCGGCCGGGATAGAGATGATTGAGATCGTGGAACACGGTCCCCTTCATCAGGTCCGAATGCATCGCCGAGACGCCGTTGATGCGATGCGACCCGACGAACGCCAGTTGCCCCATCCTAACCCTGCGGCCGGACTTCTCGTCGATCAGGGACACCGAGGCCTTGAAATCGTCGTCGGCGGGGCAGCGCTCGTCCGCAAGCGCCAGATGGGCGACGTTGATGCGGTAGATGATTTCCAGATGGCGCGGCAGCATGCGCTCGAACAGTTCGACCGGCCAGGTCTCCAGCGCTTCCGGCAGCAGCGTGTGGTTGGTGTAGGACAGCGTCGCCACCGTGATCTTCCATGCCTCGTCCCAGCGGAAATTGTGCAGGTCGACCAGGATCCGCATCAGCTCGGCGACGGCGAGGCTCGGATGGGTGTCGTTGAGCTGCACCGCGGCCTTCGTCGCCAGCCCGCGCAACTGCCCGTCGGACGAAAGATGGCGCTTGACCAGATCCTGCAGCGAGGCGGAGACGAAGAAATACTCCTGGCGCAGCCGCAGCTCGCGGCCCGCCGGGCTCTCGTCATTCGGATAGAGGAATTTGCAGATCGATTCGGCGCGCGCCTCCTCTGCGCTGGCACCGAGATAGTCGCCGGTGTTGAAGACGTCGAGATTGAGCGGATCGGCCGAGCGCGCCGACCACAGCCGCAGCGCGTTGACGTGCTGGCCGCGCCAGCCGACGATCGGAGTATCGTAGGCGACGGCTTTGACGGTTTCCGCCGGATGCCAGATGGCGCGGTCGCGGTCCTTGACTTCGACATGTTCGACGCCGCCGCCGAAATGCACGTGATAGACCACCTCTGGCCGCTGGAATTCCCAGGGATTGCCGAAAGAGAGCCATTCGTCGGGATATTCCTGCTGCCAGCCGTCGGCGATGATCTGGCGGAACAGGCCGAAATCGTAGCGGATGCCGTAGCCGATGGCGGGGATCGCCAGCGTCGCCATGCTCTCCATGAAGCACGCCGCCAGTCGTCCGAGACCGCCATTGCCGAGCGCCGCATCCGGCTCGCATTTGCGCAAATCCGACAGTCCGACGCCGAGATCGCCCAGCGCCGTCTCGAAGATCGGCAACAGCCCCATATTGTTCAGCGCATCGGTGAAAAGCCGGCCGATCAGGAATTCGAGCGAGAGGTAATAGATCCGCTTGCGGCCTTCGTCGTAGCTCTGCTTGTCCGTGATCAGCCAGCGGTGCACGATGCGGTCGCGTAGCGCCAGCGCCGCCGCCTTGTACCAGTCGCGCGTGGTCGCAATGCCGGCGTCCTTGCCGACCGCCAGCGTGAGCTTGACGAGGATCGCGCTCTTGATATCGGCCAGCGCGAGTTCGTCGACGGGCTGGCCCGGCGCCGGGAAGTTTCCTGGGAGAGATTGACCTGGCAAATCTCAAATCCTTCTGCGAGTCCCGGCGAAATGATACGCGCCTTGCGCAGGCGTCGAAACCGCCGGAGGCATTGTTGTGCACTGCGCTGGCATGATTTTATGCAAGGACCGGGCCGATTTGACGGCCTCTGCGCAGGCCGGCTCGCTGCTATCATCGGCCTGGAAAGACGAGAGATCGCGATAGCTTAGGGGAGAACCGCGCCATGAGACTGATGATCGAAATCGCCGCGGCGGCGTTGCTGGTATTCTGCATCAGCGCATCAAGCGCGGCCTTCGCCGCCGGCAAGGCCGGCAAGAGCGCCGACGGCCTGAGCTGCTCCTTCAGCGTCGCGAAAAATGCCTCGCCGGCCGCGCGCTGCGCGGCGATCCGCCGGCAGTGCGGCGGAAAATTCTACGCCAATTATTGCGGGGACAAGATGCTGTCGGCGATGTGAGGCCTTAAACAGTAACCGCGTCATCTCTCGTCGTCCCGGCGCAGGCCGGGACTTATAACCACCGCTCTTCAAAGGAGGTGGTCGCTCTAGTCGAGATTATTTTTTGAGGCGGCCACCGAAGTCTATTATTTTTGGCAACACTGTCGACATGAAGTGTCGGTGCTATTGCTAGAGCAAACGCAATAGTCGCAGTTGGTACGCTGCTGTTGCTCAGGCGCGCGCTTGTCGTCTCTTGACGCCGGTTGGGCTGATCTAGGTTCGTTTGATTTTATCGGACCACCGCCCTCACCTGGGCAAGGGCAGCCTTCCTTGGGACATCCCATCGAGCATGGGTCGACTACTTGGGCAAGAGCTGGGGCAAACCCACCTAAAAAGACGATGAGTAGCCCCGCAAAGATTCGTTGTTTCATTGCAAGCCTCATTGGTTGAGCTTTTGAAGCGAACAATGTTCAGAATGCGAGAGCTTTGACTTTCCTCAATTTCTACGCGAATTAGGCTGCTCCCTATTCAAATCAGGCCGCTGAAAATGGAACAAATTAAGAACACTTCAGCAAGTCTTTGATATATCATAGTGATTCGGTGCGCTGCCGACACAATATCTATGGTCTGTCCAAGCCTGCGAGGACTACATGTCCACCATCGCCTTCGATCAATTCGCGCTCACCCGCATCGCCGACTTCGCCCGGTCGCTGTCGCGGCTGCATAAGGCCTCCCGCCGCAGGATCGTCGATGACGACGCGATCGACCGCGAATTCAACACGGTCTGCATGTCGGTGTGGGGCTACACCACGGACGATTTCAGCGACGATCTGTTCTCCGACCAGGATCACGTCTTCCTCGATTCGCTCGACGAGGCCCATGCACGGATCTTTGCCGCCGAACAGGGCTACGACCTCGTCGACGACGAGGGCATGCTGACGGACTGGTGGGGCTATTGCTGGATGATCTTGGCCGAAAAGCGCGGCCTGCTGACGCCGGAAAACCGCGCCGCGGCGCGCGCCGAGATCGAGGAGAAATATCTGTCGGCGCCGAACGTGATCGGCGTCATCGTCGGGCGGTGAGGTCGTCGGCTTTGCGTCATTCTCCGTCATTCCGGGTTCGATGCTTCGCATCGCCCCGGAATGACGGTTTTCCTTGCCGGCTCAATTCACTTCCGCGCGCTTGTCTCTGGTCGAAACCGTCTTCGGCACCGATGTTGCGGGCAGCGCGACGTCGCGGCCCGCTTCCGGCGCTGATGTGGCGACCATTTCCGCCGTCACCGGCGCCACCTTCATCTCGCCGAGCCGGGCGCGGACGTCGGCGGTGAGGCCGGGATAGGAAGCAACCGGCGTGAATTCTGCCGTCTGGTTGGCGCCGAGCCGCACTCCGGTATAGGCCACCAGCCCGCTGGTGGTGGCGATCACGTCGCCCGACCGCAGCGAATTGTCGAGTGTGAGATCGACAGGGGCGAGGCCCGCGGAGTCGCGGCCGTTGCAGGTGCAGTCGGCGCGCAGCGCCTTGCGATAGGCAAAGGCGTTTTCGCTGTCGGCATAGCGTTCGCCGGTCGCCGAGGATGCGCCGTCAATGCTGCTGCCGAAGAAGACCTTGGTCGGACTTGCCGGGCAGAACGCCTGGCACATCTGGGCCGGCGAGGCATTGCCGCGCATCAGCGGAAAATACTTGCCGTCGCAGCTGCGCACGCAAAAGGCGGGCCCGGAGCCTGACGCGACGCGCGTGGGCGGCGCGGGCTGCTGGTTCTGGCCGAACGGATCGGCGAAGAAATTGGCTTGCGGCGGGGCCTGGCGCTGCGGCCTCTGGGCGCCGCCGAAAAAGAAATCGAACAAGCCTTCGGCGGACGCGACGCGCGGCACCAGGGCAAGCGAGCCCGCGAGCGCGGCGGCGGCAACAAGCATCATGCGGCGCCGCATGCGCTGAACACTCAACTCTTTACGCAACGCAAACTCCACCCGACGCAACAAGACCCGCCGCAGCGATACGCGCCTCGGCACGCATTCACATTAGTGCGGGATGGTAAACGAGCGGTGACCGGGGAAGCCGATTGCCGAAAAGAAATGCAGATCTGCTCCCTCTCCCGCTTGCGGGGGAGGGTTGGGTTGGGGG
>JBAQER010000113.1:0-2360 GCA_049286845.1 Bradyrhizobium sp. | reverse complement strand
CGGCCGGCTGGATGCAGCGCGCCGGCGTCGAGTGCATCCTCGGACTTCGCATCGAAGGCAGGACTCTGCGTCTTGACCCCTGCATTCCCAAGTCGTGGCCCCGTTTCGAGATCACCCTCCGCCACGGCGCGTCACGGTACGAGATCGTGGTCGAGAACCCGCAAAGCGTGCAGCGAGGCGTCGCGGCGGCGGAGCTCGATGGCGCGAAGATCGCCGCGCGGCCGCTCGCCTTCCCACTCAAGGACGACGGTGCCATCCATCGGCTGCAAGTCCGGCTGGGCTAACGAGTTGGAGAAAAGTTGAAGAAGCGCCAGATCCAGAATCGGGAACGACACATAAGTCTTTGATTTCGCTGGCGCGCCATTCAGGATAAAACTACGAACTCCAATATTATTGAAATTACACTATAATTTCGGTTGGAATTTCAACCTGATTGCGAGCGTCCGCTCGGCGGCGGCCTGAATCGTCACAATCGTGCGGCCAATCGCGGATGATGTGGTTCGGCCCTGAAGTCTGACACAGCGACTATGTTCGCCTTGTGGACTATCTTTCTCTTGGGCCTTCGTGCCCGTGCAGTATGAAATGTCCTTCATCAAATGCGCTCCGACAACTGGCGGCGTTGTTCAATGGGGGCTGCGGCTATCGGTTGGATCAAGTTAAGCTACAGCGCGGGCCAGATACCGCCCGACACAGCGAGGATCTCACCTGTGATGTAGGACGCCTCGTCGCTCGCCAGGAACAGGCAGGCGTTGGCGACGTCGGCCGGCTCGCCAAGCCGCTTCAACAGCGGTTTCGCCGCGTAGAAGGCAAGCTCGTCGGCCGACATGCGTTGCAGCACCGACGTTCGAATGGTGCCGGGCGCAATGCAGTTGACGTTGACGTGAGGCGCGAACTCGATTGTCATGGTTCGCGTCAGCGAGGCGACCGCCGCCTTGGCGGCGCCGTAGTCGGCATTGCCCATCTCGCCTGCGAAGTTGATCGACGAGATATTGACGATCTTGCCATATTGGCGCTCGACCATGGTCGGCACCAGGAGCTTAGTCATATGACTTACGGCTCGCCGGTCTCAGGTCCCATCGTGCCGCCGGCACGCGAGGGCCATCGGCGGAAGTTCAACGAGGGCGGACAAACGTCAGTTCCTTGAGACCCTTGCTCAGCGGTCGAACAAGCGACTCGTCGCAGACACAAGGAGGCGGAGAATCGCCCCGAAGACACCGCCGAGGCCAACAATTAAGAGCCTGCGAGCGGGGCAGTCGTGGATTCGCGCCGTCTATTACTTGTGGCTTGGATGCAACACCTGCCGAAAAACCCCGCAAGAAAGGTCAAAACGCCTAACCCTTGAGCAGAATGCCTGCCGTTGTTGCTTCACAATCTGTTATTTTTTAGCAAACGTTGGCTTCGGAAAGAGTTTCCAGCAGACGCTAAGTTCCTCGCCCTTTGTGGCGCTCGGCAATGAGGCTGATGTTCAACGGTGATGGGGATCGTCATGAAGAAAATGGTTTTGTTGGCAACGGCGCTGGCAATGGTATCCGGTTCGGCTCTTGCAGCGGATCTGCGAGTGAAGGCTGTGAAGGCGCCACCGCCGCCCGCGTTCGATCCCTGGGATATCGCCTTCGGCAGCTCGATCACGAACGACTACGTGTTCCGCGGCATCACCCAGTCCAACCACAAGCCTTCGGTCTCGGCCTACTTCGAGCCGCGCTACAACGTCACCAAGGACCTGCAGCTCTACGCCGGCCTGGCGGGCGCAAGCATCTCCTTCCCGAACCGCGCCGCGGCTGAAATCGACATCTACGGCGGTATCCGTCCGACCTTCGGCGCGTTTGCTTTCGATTTCGGTGTTTGGGGCTACCTGTATCCGGGCGGAACCTGTCACTACGGCGCCGCGGTCGATACGGCGGGGCAACCGCTCAGCAACGAATGCGCGACCAACTTCCTGTTCAACGGCAATGTCGTCAAGAAGAAAATGAGCTTCTTTGAGGGCTACGCCAAGGTCAATTACACCGTCAACGACATGTTCCAGTTCGGCGCCAATGAATATTACACTCCGAACTTCATGAATTCTGGCGCCTGGGGCAACTACGCCTCGATCACCGGTAAGTTCACTGCGCCCAGCTCCACATTCGGCAGCAGCGGCCTCGGCATGTATGTCTCCGGCGAGTTCGGCCGGCAGTGGCTTGGAACCTCCGATTCGTTCTACGGAACGGGCTTTACCAATCCTGGCTTTGCGGGACCGTTCCCGAACGGCATCAACTACGCCGACTACAACACCTGGAACATCGGTGTCGGTTTCACCTACAAGGTGTTCACGCTCGATATCCGCTACTCCGACACCGATCTGTCGAAGGGTGATTGCAACG
>JBAQER010000112.1:0-15754 GCA_049286845.1 Bradyrhizobium sp. | reverse complement strand
TGGGATTTCTGGCGCTCGACCTTGCCAGGGCGCTCGACCTGCCGCTATTCGACCCCAACGACAAGAACGCACCCGTCGCCGGCAACGCCCATCCCAGGGCCGGTAACGGCCTGATCGGCAAGAACCCCGCCAAGCCCGATCTGGTGGTCGCCACCAACGGCGGATCGGACCTGATCTATATCCCGAGCCAGGAACGCAGACTGGCCAGACGCACCATCAGCGCGCTGCTGGAACAGGATTATGTCAGCGGCATCTTCGTCCACGACGATCTCGGAACATTCCCCGGCACCCTGCCGATGTCGCAGCTCGGCCTCAAGGGCAAGGCGGTGACGCCGCACCCGTCGATCGTGGTCAATTTCCGTTCCTATGCGAGCGGATGCGACGAGCCGACCAACTGTTCGGTCGAAGTGGCCGATACTGTGCTGCGCCAGGGCCAGGGCATGCACGGCAGTTTCGGCCGCGGCGACACCATGAATTTCATGGCGGCGATCGGGCCGGACTTCAAGGCCGGCTATGTCGATACGCTGCCCGTCAGCAATGCCGACGTCGGCGTTACCGCGGCGCGGCTGCTTGGCCTGGCCCAGAAGCCGAAAGGCAATCTGATCGGCCGGGTGATGACCGAGGCGTTGCCGAACGGCGCGACGCCGCAAGCCTATTCCGGCACGGTCAAATCGCAGGCCGCCGCCAACGGCCTGCGCACGGTGCTGAATTTCCAGCGCGTCGGGACGCAACGCTATTTCGACGCGGCGGGATTTCCGGGCCGGACAGTCGGGCTCGAGATCGACGGCGGCCAACAAAAAACGGCGGGAAAGTAACCCCGCCGTCCTCGTCTCGCGATCACGAGCTAACTCACATCCCGATGTCGAACACGTTCGGCAGCAGTGGCAGCGTCGCCGCGCCGACGATGGTGGCGACCATCCTCATCAGGGTGCGGTTGCTGCGGCGCTTGCCGCGCATCTGGCTTGCGATCCACTGCAGCACTTCGATATCGACGCCAACTGCCTGGGTTGGCGCCCAGCTTTCGATCGAGGTTTCCGGCGACAGCGCGACCGTGCGCGGCGGCACCGGCAGACCGGAGGCGGACGCCGCATGATGAACGACGGCCTTGGCCAGCAAATCGTCGAACACCCCGTCGTCGCTGCGCTCGGCGGCGGCATCGTTGATCTCGAACAGCGCCTCGGCTTCGGCGCGGCTGACCGGCTGATGTTCGACGGCTGTCGCGGTCAGGATGCGCGCGCACCAGGCGGCGTCATCGGCATCCAGCGCGCGGGAAAAATGAACGCGGCCCTTGGTGGTGGGGCCCTCGCCGGTGATCACGCCATCGCGCACGACGGCCAGCGCAAGCGCTGCAGTATCACGGCAGGAGATGTCGGACGGCTCAAAGGCGCCGACACGGTCGGCAAGTATTCCGGCAGAAGCAGACATTGGTACAATTCTCATTTTCTTGTTCTGGTTGAGCAATTTCACGCGGGCGTAAACGAGTGGTTAATGATTCGAAACTTCGCTCGCGAGTTTTTTAATTGGTTGCCGATTAGTCGCTGTGACATCCGTCACGGATCCCGATCGCAACCGGGCCCGGGGTGATGGGCGGCATAAAAGGCAATATCGGGGCAACCGGGACATTTGCCGCCGCTGCGGTCTTTTCGCCGCACGCGCGCTGATCGCAAGAAGATGCTAGGAGTTTCCCTTCTCGGAGAAGGATCTACCCTTTTGCCTGCCGGCCGTTCACATCGGACGTGCCGGCTACTATACTGGCAAGGGCGAATTCACCTGTAACTTGAAGGACATGAGGTCGTAAAATGGCTCTCCAGATTGGCGCTGTAGCCCCGGATTTCGAGGCTGAAACCACCGAAGGTAAAATCAAATTCCATGACTGGATCGGCAGCA
Source organism: Bradyrhizobium sp. (assembly GCA_049286845.1). Lineage (GTDB taxonomy): Bacteria > Pseudomonadota > Alphaproteobacteria > Rhizobiales > Xanthobacteraceae > Bradyrhizobium. The sequence goes on along the minus strand of JBAQER010000112.1, from coordinate 13,867 downwards.
GCTGGGCGCTCCTGTTCTCGCACCCCAAGGATTTCACACCGGTCTGCACCACCGAGCTCGGCGCGCTGGCCAAGCTGAAGCCGGAATTCGACAAGCGCGGCGTCAAGCTGATGGGGCTGAGCGTCGATCCCGTGACCAACCACGCGAAATGGTCCGAAGACATCAAGGAGACGCAGGGCGCGGCGCCGAACTATCCGATGATTGGCGACACCGATTTCAAGGTATCGAAGCTCTACGACATGCTGCCGGCCGCCACTTCGGGTGACGTCGCCACCCGTACCGCCGCCGACAACCAGACCGTCCGCAACGTCTTCATCATTGGACCGGACAAAAAGATCAAACTGCTGCTGGTCTATCCGATGACGACAGGACGCAATTTCCAGGAAATCCTGCGTGTGATCGATTCCATGCAGATGACTGCCAAGCATCGCGTCGCGACGCCGGCCGACTGGAAGCCGGGCGAAGACGTCATCATCGCCGGCTCTGTCAGCGACGACGAGGCCAAGACGATCTATCCGCAGGGCTGGAAAGCGCCGAAGCCTTACTTGCGGATCGTGCCGCAGCCGAAGTAGCGGCTTGGGTTCGTCATTGCGGAGGAAGTAACGCACTCGAGGCTGTCATTCCGGAATGGTGCGGCTGCGCCAGACCTCAGGTGCGCAAGTGCGCACCGGGGAATCTCGAGATTCCCCGATGTGCGATTGCACATCTGAGGTTCGATGCTTTGCATCGCCCCGGAATGACGGGAGTCAAACCTCCGGCGCAAGCCAATTGGCGGTCAGCAAACCTGCGGTCGACGATAGAGCGGTCACGAACGATCCCCAACTTGCATCGACGATGGCGGCCGGCCAGCTCCAGTGCTTGAGCAGCGCCAGCGACGTCAGATCGAAGGTCGCATAGCAGAACAATCCGAACAACGCACCGTACAGCAGCGTCGATTGCGAGGTCGCGGCGGCTGAGCCGCTGACGAAAATCAGAACGCCCGCCGCATTGAGCAGGTAGAACAGGATCGCGGGCACCAGCCTGATCTCGCCCAGCATGTCGCCGACCTCTGAGGTGAAGAAGCCCTTGGCCACGATACCAAGAAACAGAAAATCGACCGAGACGAGGACGATCAACGTCGCGAGATAAAGCGGTTCGCGTGCGGCCTCCGGCGCTCCTGCGCATCCTGCCAAGAGCGGCTGTTCTGTTTTGGGGAGGCGGCCTGTGTTTGGAGAGACAGCCTGGCTCACGCGCGCCGGTTGACCAGAAACACCGCGGCGGCGCAGGCCACCATGCCGACGATGGCTATGATATCGAGCCGCTCGTCGAACAGCACATAGGCCATGATCGCGGTCACCGCCGGCACCAGATAGAACAGGCTCGCCACCGAAGTCGCCGCCGAGCGCCGGATCAGCCAATACAACAGCCCGATCGATCCGATCGACAGCACCACCGCGAGCCAGGCCAGCGCCAGGGCGAACTCGGCCGTCCAGTGGACCACGCGGTTCTCGAACATGAATGCCCCGGCGGTGAAGAACACCGCCATGGCCCCGTACTGCACGAGATTGCCGCTGCGCCAGTCGATCCGGCCGCAATAGCGCCGCTGGTACAAGGTTCCGAGCGTGATGCTGACCAGCGAGACCGCGGAGGCGAACCAGCCCCAGCCCGCCTGCCCGCTCATCGGGCGATCGTGCAGGATCAGCACCACGCCGGCGAGCCCGAGCAGCAACCCCAACCATTGCAGCGGCGTGACGCGCTCGCCCAGCCAGCGGTTCGCGATGGTCGACGTCAGGATCGGCTGCAGGCCGGGAATCAGCGCCGAAAGCCCTGCCGGAATCGAAAGCGAAATCGCCACCGCAGTGCCGCCGAGATAGAACCCATGCACCAAGATACCGGCGACGATGCTATGGCCGATCTCGGTGCGGTTGGGCCATGCCGGGCGGGCAATTGCGACGATAACCGCCATCAACCCGACCACGACAACCATGCGGATCGCCAGATAGGTCAGCGGGTCGGCATTGTGAATGACGTATTTGGTGCCGATGAAGCCGGTGCTCCAGAGCACGACAAAAATCGCCGGCGCCGCGCGCGCGGCCAAATTCTCGAAGTCTCTGCTCATTTGCAGCCCTGATTGCCTGAACATATGCTATCCGGCAATCCAGAATCCTGCGGGCCCGCTCGCCGGAAAGCGCAGATCGAAGAAACGGGGAATGCCATGGATGTTCGCGCCGCCGTCGCTGTCGCTGCCGGCAAGCCGCTGGAGATCACGACCGTCCAGCTCGACGGCCCGCGCGAGGGCGAAGTGCTGGTCGAAATCAAGGCCACCGGCGTCTGCCACACCGACGAGTTCACCCTTTCCGGCGCCGATCCCGAAGGCCTGTTTCCCGCGATCCTCGGCCATGAAGGCGCCGGCGTCGTGGTCGATATCGGCAAAGGCGTGACCAGCGTGGCGAGAGGCGACCACGTCATTCCGCTCTATACGCCGGAATGCCGGCAATGCCCGTCCTGCCTGTCGCGCAAGACCAATCTCTGTACCGCGATCCGCGCCACGCAAGGCCAGGGCCTGATGCCCGACGGCACTTCGCGGTTCTCGCTCGGAGGCAAGCCCGTCCATCACTACATGGGCACCTCGACGTTTGCGAACTACACGGTGCTGCCCGAGATCGCGGTGGCCAAGATCCGCGAGGACGCGCCATTCGACAAGGTCTGCTACATTGGCTGCGGCGTCACCACAGGCATCGGCGCAGTCATCAACACCGCCAAGGTCGAGCAAGGCGCCAAGGCCATCGTATTCGGCCTCGGCGGCATCGGGCTAAACGTGCTGCAGGGCTTGCGGCTGGCCGGCGCCGACATGATCATCGGCGTCGACATCAACAACGACCGCAAGGCCTGGGGCGAACGCTTCGGCATGACCCATTTCGTCAACCCGAAAGAACTCGGCAAGGACCTCGTCCCTCACCTCGTCGACATGACCAAATCCGGCGCCGACCAGATCGGCGGCGCCGACTACACCTTCGACTGTACCGGCAACACCAAGGTGATGCGCCAGGCGCTGGAAGCCTGCCACCGCGGCTGGGGCCAATCGATCGTCATCGGGGTCGCGCCTTCAGGCGCCGAGATTTCAACGCGGCCGTTCCAGCTGGTGACCGGCCGGGTCTGGAAAGGCACCGCCTTCGGCGGCGCGCGCGGCCGCACCGACGTACCCAAGATCGTCGACTGGTATATGCAGGGCAAGATCCAGATCGATCCGATGATCACCCATGTGATGCCGCTTGCCGAGATCAACAACGCGTTCGACCTGATGAAGCGCGGCGAGTCGATCCGCGGCGTGGTGACGTTCTAAAGTGGTGACGTTCTAAAGAGGAGTTACGATGCGCCTGCAATTCCAGACCGTCGATGTGTTCACCGGCACGCAATTCGTGGGCAATCCGCTGGCCGTCGTCCTCAACGCCGAGGGATTGTCGACCGGGCAGATGCAGGCCATCGCCGCCGAATTCAATCTGGCGGAGACCACCTTCGTGCTGCCCCCGAAGGACCCCGCGCACACGGCCGAAGTGCGGATCTTCACCCCGCGCAGCGAGATGCCGTTCGCCGGCCACCCCAATGTCGGCACGGCCTTCGTGCTGGCGCGCGCCGGCGTCAGTTACGGCCGGCCGGTCAGCGGCGGCCGTGTCGTCTTCGAGGAAAAAGCCGGCCTGGTCCCGATCGATATCTTGCGAGATGGCGCGACGGCGGTGGGTTCAAAGGTCGCGGCACCGCAGCCGCTCGTGGTCGGCGCGGAGGTTGCGGGCGAACTGGTGGCATCAGCGTGCGGGATTTCGCTCGCCGATATCGAGACGGCCCATCATCGCCCATGCATCGCGTCCTGCGGCGCCCCGTTCATCCTCGCCGAATTGAAGAGCCGCACCGCGCTGCTCGGGGCAAACCCGAACGCCGACGCGTTCCGGCTCGAAGTCGCCAAGCATCCCGTCGTCAGCATTATGATCTATGCGCAGGTCCAGGAGGGTGACATCGACATCCGCGCGCGGATGTTTGCGCCACACCTCAACATTCCCGAGGATCCGGCGACCGGCGCTGCCAACGTCGCGCTGATCGGCCTGCTCGCCAGTCTGCGCCCGGAGGCGAACCTCTTGTTGTCGAAGACGATCGCGCAAGGCGTCGAGATGGGGCGGCCGAGCATCCTGCAGGCGCAGGCCGAGAAGAAAAACGGCGCGGTTACCGCGACCTGGATCGGCGGCCGCTGCGTGCCGGTGATGTCAGGAACGATTGATCTGGCCTGAGAGGATCAGAACTCTTCCGGACAGGGGTCGACGATCTTCCAGAGTTCGGTCCCGTTCTTGATCTTCTTCATCTCGGTGGTCAGCCCACCGTTGCGGCGGATCCAGTCCTTCACGGGCCGCGGGTAGTAGGACATCAGATCGGATGTCCCCTCCGCACTGGTGACCTTGATACCGAAGGTGAAAGCCTTGTCGTAATAGGCCTGGTGGAAGCCGAGGCTGGCCCGCGGCGTCACGCACACCTTGTTCATCGGCACGATGCCGAACACCAGGGTGCAGGCCGAATTGCAGATGCCGTCGATGATGACGCGCTCCTTGCGGTCGCGGATGCGCTCGTATTTCGCCTTGTATTCGGTGACGTAGCCGCCGTGATCGCGGGTGATATGCAGATCGGCACGCGCCGGCGTCGCGGCCAGCAGCAAGAGCAACAGCAGGGGCGAGAACGTGATGCGCATGAATCGATCGGACGCGGATAGAGCCTGTCGGGACCCGGGAAATCCGGTCCGCCAGAGGACCAGAGGGCAGGACTCTGGCGTTAGTGTGTTGGGATTCCGTTAAGCATCCGGATTGGGCCAAAAATGGGCATCCGCAGGCGATTTTCACCAATTCAGGCGTCAATTGGCGCCGGATCGGCCCCCCGGCGACGGCCGGACCGCCGGGGCGGCAAGGCAATTTTCCCCTCATCCGGCCGCCTCTTGAGCGGAGATCAATCCGATTCCGGGACGCGCAGGCCCTCAGGCCGGGTCCGGCGGCGCTCTGCTGGCCCTGTCGGGACAAGTCTGGTAAGCGAGCCACGCACGCGCTCGTAGCTCAGCTGGATAGAGCATCGGATTTCGATTCCGAGGGTCGGGAGTTCGAATCTCTCCGAGCGCGCCATCGGCGTTCCGCTCATGAAGCTCAGTGGCGCTGGAGCGGCCAAGCTACCGTTCCGGGGGCATGGGCGCGAATCCGGGCCACACCGATGACGACATCGTGCTGGGAGCGTGACTGGGCGCAGCGAGTGTGAGATATGGTGCCGTCAATCCCGATGGAGATTCTAATGCGCATTCTGGCTCTGGCGATCTTGGCGATTGCGACGGTTTCGGCAACGCCGTCAGCTCGCGCCCAGACGTATAATCCGAACTATCCGGTCTGCCTCAAGGTCATCGAAATGTTCGGCGGTGAACATTACGAATGCGCCTATACCTCGCTGGCACAGTGCGCTCAGGCCGCATCGGGCCTCCCGGCCCAGTGCATCGTCAACCCGTTTTACGCGGGCGCAACTGCGTCGCCGGAAGGACGCGACCGGCGGTATCGCCGCGGCTATTGAGTTAGTCCGGAGCCCGGAAGCCATCCTTGGGGCTGCAAGAGCTGAAACAGAAGCCCTTCCCGGACCACTGACGAGCGCATCGCTCAATGTGGCGCGAAATTGCTTTGTTTTCAGGGTGTTATTGGCAGGATTCGAATCTCTCCGAGAGCGCCAGCCATGCCTCACCAGGTACTGGTAAAGAACCCAAAATTCGGGCGTTGCGCGACTCGCACCATCGGCGTCGACATCGGCGGTGGGGCCGCCCGGATCTTGGCAATCTTGCGCTTCGGATGCGGCTTGGCGTCAGGCTTCGGATTATCGGCCGGCCTGAACTGCGCAAACGACTCCCGCACGCGTGCCTTCGCCGACATTTCGGCCACCGGTTGAGGAACCGCGGCGGCAGCCTCGATTATCGCTGCCGGCGGCGGAACGATGGTGGGAAGGCTGGTATCGTATACGACGCGCTCCGGCCATTTCCGGTCGGAGCGGATCCTCAGGGTGGGATTCTCGATCGGCGCCGACGCGATCACCGCACTCACCACCTGCTCCTTCGGCACATAGGCATCAACCGCAAACAGCAGCGCCAGCAGCACTCCGCCGACATAGAAGAAGTATCGTGCTACGGGCATCTCAAGGACCGCTCCATCCGCGCGGGAACCGCACGGATCGTTCTCTCAACTGGTGGTTACATAATTAGTTCCTAACCTGCCCGCACGGTTCACCCGTGGCGGCCAACTTTTTGTGAGCGGTTAACTTTTCGTGAAGATCGGGTCAGATGCGGCTGGCCGTGACCAGCGAGCATTTCGCTTGATTCGCACTAATGTTGACGAAGCCGACATGCAGGCGCGTGAAGGTTTTCCGACTCTTCATGGCGATGGTGTCGGGAAGGATGCGCTTGCGGTCGGTCAGATGGCCGCCGTCCCGGCGGGCAAACGAGCAGAAGATTTCGATGTCCTTGACCGCGTAATCGTTGCCGTTGCGGAGCGTCAGGGTGACCAGGGCCTTCGACCCCAGGCCGCCCCTTCGCCAGGACTGCGATGCGATCCTCAACCCGTTCACGGGAGCCGCTTCGATTGGGGGATCGGCTGGGGTCGCCGCCTGGTTGGGCAAGGACAGGTCCAGCCCGAGGTCCGTGCTGGGCTGCGGCGCCGGTTCGCTCGCAACCGCCGCTGCGAGGCGCACCGGTTCGCTTTCGGCGGTGTTGCTGCCATTGCCGGACAGCACCCATGCCCCCAGTCCGGCGATCAGGACGGCCAGCACGGAGATAAATCCCGGCGTGAAGGTCTTGCTTTCGGGCCCAACTGAACTGCCGCGAAACCCGGAGAGCTTCGCGAGCCCGGCAAGCCCGGTCAATTCGATGCGATCAAGCCCTGCGTCCATCGTCATGCCATCGACAGCGGCGAAACGAATGCTGGCTGCTGCGCCGCACCGTCAATCGGCGCCGCAGCATCCGGTCAATCCGCGAAACCCGGCAATGGTTCCATCCAAATGTGTCAACATTGGAATGCATCGCAATTCGCCCGCAAAGGTCAGCCCGGAGGGATGGTCTTGCCGGAATGCGGCCGCTAAATAAAATTGCGCTGCAGCCAACGGGGAGACCACAATGCCGATCGTCACCTGGGATCACGTCCATCTGCGTAGTCCCGACCCCGAGGCCACGGCCGCCTGGCTGGAAAATATCCTCGGCGGCGAGATCGTCCGCAGCCCCGGGCGGATCGACGTCAAGCTGGGCGGCGCCAATGTGTTCATCGCAGCGGTCGCGGCTGGCGACGGCGTCAACACTCCGCCGGTGACGCCCTATCAGGGGCTCGATCATTTCGGGCTGACGGTGAAGGACATCGATGCGGTCGCCGCCGAGTTCAAGGCCAAGGGCGTCGAGTTCACCAAGGAACCCACCACGATCCGGCCGGGCGTGCGCATCTGCTTCATCCGCGGGCCGCAGGGCATCTCGATCGAGCTGTTGGAGCGCGACCAGAAATACGCGTGAGGTTGAGACGCGCCTAGGTCATGCTGCCCGGCATGAAGCAGCGGATCGTCAGCCCGAGATAGCCGCGGATCGGCCAGACCATGGTGCGGCCGACGCGGTTGGGTTCGGTGATGACGGCTTCTTCCGGCACGTCGACCCACTCACCTTCGATCCGCACCCGAAAATGGCCGCCGCGTGACTCCCAGTCCGCATCGCTGATCGCGGTGCCGTCGGCGTCCGAACAGCGGGCCCCCTGCCGCTCTTCAGGCTTTCGAACCACGCTTTCAGCTCGGAATTGGCATTGGCGAACTGGCCGCGGTCGCGGGCTGTTCCGACATCGGAGGCCAGCACCGAGAGCAATATCGCACTACCGATACCGAGCCGCGTCTTGCGGCGAACCGCGCGGCGGCGGTCCCCGTTCGGCCGAAATGTTTTCGTCAGTGTGTAGTCGCGACGCATCGCCGCCGGAATCGATCCAGTTGGTCACCTGTCCCTTGCTCCAGCACCCACCGGCCGGTGCAACAAGGGCTATGCATTTCGCGGGCCAACTTGGCCGCCACCAACGCCGCCGTCATCGCCGTGTTACACGATTTGGCAGAATTTGAGCGTCTGCTGTCGGCTGCGGTCAAGCTGCCGCGTTGACGCTGCGTGCCCCGCTTTGGCATAACAGCCTGCCGACTTCGGGGAACGACGGGCGTCGGAATCGGAACATCATGAAAAACGGACTGTATTCGATCCATGTCAGCCTGCAGGATGGCCGCACGGGCAAGGGCAGCGGCGTGATCCTGTTCCGCGACGGCAAGATCCTCGGCGGCGATGCGTATCTGTTCTACACCGGCAGCTACACCGTGAAGGACGATACCTTCAAGGGCGAGGTGCTGGTCCAGCGCCACACCTCCAGCCCGGACGCCAACCCGTTGTTCGGCGGACCCAGTCCGGTCGGCATCGGCGTGTCCGGCACCTTCACCGATACGCGAGGCGTCATGAACGGCACCGCGCTGGTTGGAAAGGCCAGCCAGATTTTCGGCGCGACGCTGCACAAGCTGGCCGACGTCGACTAACCAATTCCTTCCTGGCTGCGCTATTCTGATCGCATTACCGGTATCCACCCCCGGATCAAGTCCGAGGCATGCTCTTGCGGGATACGCGTCATTCCGCGGCCTGCTCCAGCGGCGCGACCCGGGGCAGGATGATCTGGATCCGCGTGCCGCCGCCGGGCTCCGAATCGAGGTCGAGCCGGCCGCCCAGCCGGTTGGTCACGATGCTGTAGACGATATGCAGGCCGAGCCCGGTGCCGCCCTGGTCGCGACGGGTGGTGAAGAACGGATCGAACGCGCGGCGCCGGACGTCGAGGCTCATGCCGATTCCATTGTCGGAGAAGATGATCTCGACATTGTCCTTGCCGGACTCCCGCACCTGGATATCGACCTGCCCGGCCTTGCCGTCCGGAAATGCGTGCGCCACCGAATTGAGGAACAGGTTGGTGAGCACCTGGCCGTAGGGCCCGGGATAGGAGTTCATGGTCAGGTTGGGCTGGCAGTCGACGGTCAGCGTCAGATTATGCTTTCGCAAGCCCGGCCGCAGGCTCATCACGACCTGCTCGGTGAGATCGCCGAGGTCGAAGGTGCGCTGATCCGAGTAGTTGCGGTCGGCGGCGACCTGCTTGAACGAGGTGATCAATTCGGCGGCGCGGTTGAGATTGGCCACCAGTTGCGAGGAGGCGTCGCGGCTGGTCTCGAGGAAATCAGTCAGGCTCGACCGCCGGAGATCGCCGCGAGCGACTTCAGCGGAGAACAAGGCGGTCTTGCGCTCCAGCGACGAGGCCACCGTCAGGCTGATGCCGACGGGGTTGTTGACCTCGTGGGCGACGCCCGCCACCAGCCGCCCGAGGGCAGCGAGCTTTTCCGCCTCGATCAGCGAATTCTGGGTCTCGCGCAGATTGCGCAGCGCCGCTTCTGCCGCGTCCTTGGCCTTGCGCATTTCCAGTTCGCCGCGCTTGCGCTCGCCGATATCGAGCGCGACTGTGACGATGTTTTCGATCTCGCCTTCGGCATTCAGCAGCGGAAGCTTGTTGACCAGCCATTGCCGCATGTTGCCCGAGGAATCCTTGTATTCCTCCTCGTAAAAGCCGAGTTCCCTGCCCGCTTCCAGCACCCGTTTGTCGTGCTCATCGGTCTTTTCCGCGCCGTAGCGCGACATCAGATCGGTGGTGGTGCGGCCGAGCGCATCCGCAGGTTCGACGCCGAAGATGCCGGCCATATAGCGATTCATCAGGACGTAGCGAAGCTCCTTGTCCTTGACGTTGATGACGGCGGGCACGGTGTCGATCACCTGCTGCAGCAGCCGCCGACCTTCGGCAATCGCGTCTTCGGCGCGTTTCTGATCGGTGATGTCTCGCACCGTCCCTTCATAGCGGACGATCTTGCCGGTTTCGTCGCGGGCGACGGTCGCGCTGTCGGAAAGCCAGAGCACCCGGCCGTCGCGGGCGCGAACCTGATACTCGAACTCGCGCACCATGCCGTCGCGCCGCATCAGCGCCTGATATTCCGCCCGCGCCGCCGGATGAACGTAGACCGCATTTGCGACGTCGCTGATACCGTCGATCAGGTCCTGCGGCGTGTCGTACCCCATCATCCGCGCCAGCGCCGGATTGGCGTTGAGCAACGTACCACCCGGCGTCGTCACGTAGATCCCGTCGACCGAACCTTCGAACAGCTTGCGATAGCTTTCCTCGGCAAGTCGCTGCTCGGCCAAAGCACGCACCGCCGCCTCGCGCGCCGCGTCGGCATCGACCAGCGTGCGGCGGAATACTTCGGCGGCGCGCGCAATATCGCCAATCTCGTTGTTCACATCGGTAGCGGGAATCGCGGTGTCTTTCTTGCCTCCTGCCAGCGCGCGAATCGAGGCCGAGATCGAGGCGAGCGGTCGCACCGTCCGCCGCACCACGAACATCGCCGCCCACAGTCCAATCAGGACGCCGGCGGTGCCGAGCACGATGCTCTGCCATTTATCCTCAGCCAGGGTTCTCGCGAAATTGCGGGACAGCACATGGCCGCGGCGCGCGCTCACCTCGCGCAGCAGTTCGGTGACGCGCTGGATCAGGCGACCCTCGGTGCCGAGAACCTCCTTGTCGATATCCGCGATCTGGCGTTCGCGGATCGAGATCGCGATGATCGCTTCGGCGTAATTGTCGACCGCGGCGCGCAGCTTGCGATCCGGAATCGTCAGCGCCCGCATGCTTTGTGCTGCCTGCTCGGCGGCCGACGGATTTCGCGCCAATAGCGCCGAGGCGATGCGGCTTTGGGTCTGAAACAATGTCGAGGAGATTATCGGATCGGGGGTTTCGGCAATCGCCGAATCGAAACGTTCGCGCAACGGCGGCAGGCCGATGATCAGTTCGGCGCGGCGGTTGATCAGTGCCGAAATGCGCTCGATGCCGCTGCGATAGGTCGCCAACCGCGCGGTGACGCCATCGATCATGTCCTGCTGCTCGGGCGCGAGTTCCAGCCGGGTCTTCTTCAGGAGTTCGCCCAGCGCCGCGGCTGCGTCTCCGACCTCGTTTGACTGGGTGCCGGGATCGGTCACGAAATCGCGGGCTGCAAGCCGCAGTTCGTTCATCCGCCGGTCGATGTCCTCGGCCAGGTCGCCGACGCTCCGCAGCCGCTGCAGCTCGGCAAAGGTTGTATCGATGTGGCGGATGGCGACCACGCTGGCGATGCTGGTGGTCGTGATCACGGCCAGCACCAGCAGGAAACTGCCAAATGTCAGCTGACCGATCGAGAGCGAGAACGACCTTGGCTTTTGCGGCGCTTCGGAAGGCATGATTATTGAGACCGGCTCCAATCAGACGCCATATATACGATGGATTGGAGGCCGGGGGGAACATGCTCGATCCTGCCCGCCCCGCCCTGACCGCCTTTTTGGCGCTTTCGCAAGCTCCGGACTTGCCGACAGGATGCCGGTTATCGCACGCCGCAGCAGGGGCGCCGGCCGCCCGCTTGCGAGGTCCGCCCACGCCGGTATGATCGCCGCCGACCAAGAGGCGCATCCAGCGCCCGCAATAACAGGGAGAGTTATGATGAATGTGACCCAGGGCCTGCGCAGGGTGCTGCAGACCAACCCGGCAGGCATCGCCACCATCGACGGCGACCGCCGCCGCACCTGGCGCGAGACCGGCGAGCGCGTCGCAAGGCTCGCGGGCGGGTTGCAACAGCTCGGCGTCAAGCGCGGCGACCGGGTCGCGGTGCTGATGCTCAATTCCGACCGCTACCTCGAACTCTATCTCGGTATCCCCTGGGCGGGCGCGGTGATCGTGCCCACCAACATCCGCTGGAGCCACGCCGAGATCGAAGACTCCCTGCACGACTGCCGCGCTTCGGTGCTCGTCGTCGACAAGGCGTTTGCCAAAATGGGCGTCGAACTCGCGAAAGCCGTGTCGATGAAACTGATCTATGCCGATGACGACCAGGGGCCCGCGGAGGCGCAGGACTACGAGAAACTGATCGCTGCGAATGAGCCCGTTCCGGACGCGATGGCCTCGCGCGAGGATCTGGCCGGCATCTTCTACACCGGCGGTACCACCGGCCGTTCCAAGGGCGTGATGCTGAGCCACGCCAACATCGCCTGCAACGCGCTGCACATGCTGAGCGAGGGCCTGCTGCCGGACGGCACGATCTATCTCAACGCCGCGCCGATGTTTCACCTCGCCAATGGCAGCGCGATGTTCGCCTCGCTGATCGGCGGCGGCACCAATGTGATCATCCGGACCTTCAGCCCGGAACTGGTGATCGCCGCGATCGAGAAGGAGAAGGTTACGGCCACCCTGCTGGTGCCGACCATGATCCAGATGCTGACCGATCATCCGACGTTCAAGACCGCCGACCTGTCGTCGCTGAAGCGCATCATGTACGGCGCCTCCCCGATCAGCGAAGCCTTGCTGAATCGCGCCATGGCCGGAATGCCCGGCACCGCGTTCCACCAGCTTTACGGCATGACCGAATTGTCGCCGCTGGCGACGCATCTGGCCTGGGAACAGCACACCAGCGAGGATGCCAGGAAAAAGAACCGGCAACGCGCCTGCGGCCGCGCCGCCATTGGCTGCGAGGTCAGGATCGTCGACGCCGAGCACAAGCCGGTCGCAACAGGCGTGGTCGGCGAAGTCGCGGTGCGCGGCGACAACGTGATGATGGGTTACTGGGAGCGGCCGGAAGAAACCGCCAAGGCCGTGATCGACGGCTGGATGCATACCGGCGACGGCGGCTACATGGACGAGGAAGGCTTCGTCTATCTGGTCGACCGCGTGAAGGACATGATCATCTCCGGCGGCGAGAACGTCTACTCGATGGAAGTCGAAAACGTCATCGCCCAGCATTCGGCAGTTTCGCAATGCGCCGTGATCGGCATTCCCAGCGAACAATGGGGCGAGACCGTGCATGCCTTCGTGATCCCGAAGGCCGGCGCCAGCGTCAATGCCGCGGAGATCATCGCGTTCTGCAAGGAGCGGATCGCCGGCTACAAATGCCCGCGCAGCGTCGACGTCAGGACCGAACCGTTCCCGCTGTCGGGCGCCGGCAAAGTGCTCAAGCGCGAATTGCGCCGCCTTCACGCCGAGGACGGCACGCCGGTGCAGGCGAAGGCGGGGTGATTCTCTCGTCACCCTCTCCCTTTGGGGGGACGCAAGAACGAAGCCCCAACAAAACTCGTCATCCCCCGCGCATGCGGGGGATCCAGTACGCCGCGGCTTCTCGATTCCATCGCTGACGTCTCTGGAATGCTGGATCGCCCGGTCAAGCCGGGCGACGACGAGTGAATGTGTGGCGCGTTCGCATTCATGAATTGCACAGACACAATTCCGCATTCTCGCAGCGCGATCCGCCCGAGGTTTGCTCTGAATTCCTTACCCTCTTGATCAGAGGGCGTAGGGAATGCCGGGCGCCCGATGCGCCCGATAGCCGCGTGTGCAATGATAGTAGTAGAACGCACACGCGTTAGTCAGGTCACACCGGAATCACCCGGCATTCCCCGCGCGATGGTTTACGGCTTATAGGTGATCTCCCCGGCGAGCCTTGCACTTTTGCCACCGTCGTCCGCGCGCCTGAGCGCGAACTTGACACCAGCATAGGGGTGTCAGGACCACACCACTTCGCCGTCCGCTTCAGGCACCCTCGTCACGAGCGCCATCCGCGTCCACCGCATCCCCGCCCCGCGCTGGTGACGTTGCGCAACGCCCCTCTGGATGGGACGGGATGGCTATTGATATAGCCTGATCTTGATTTCTGAAAAACAGAAATATTTTTGGCGGACGGGCTTGACGGACTTTCAGGTGATTTGCCCGTCGGGTGGATTTGTTGAATTGGT
>JBAQER010000111.1:0-4595 GCA_049286845.1 Bradyrhizobium sp. | reverse complement strand
CCCGACGGCACCGACCGCCTGACCGAACAGATCAAGGCGCTGCGCCGTTCGCTCGCGGTCGAAATGGGGTTCGTGATGCCGGCGGTGCGTATTCTCGACAACGTGCAGCTGGAAGCCAACACCTACGTCATCAAGATCAAGGAAGTAGATGCCGGCACCGGCAGGATCTGGCCGAACCAGTTCATGGTCATGGACCCCGCCGGCAACCAGGTCGGGGTACCCGGCATTCACACCATCGAGCCGACCTTCGGACTGCCGGCGACCTGGGTCGACGCCAGCCTGAAGGAGGAAGCCTCGCTGAAGGGCTATACGGTGGTGGACGCCGCGACCGTGCTCTCGACCCACCTCACCGAATTGCTCAAGAACAACATGTCGGACCTGTTGTCCTATGGCGAGGTGCAGAAGCTCTTGAAGGACCTGCCGAAGGAGCAGGGCGAACTGGTCAAGGATATCGTGCCGAGCCAGGTCACGGTATCCGGCATCCAGCGCGTGCTGCAGTTGCTGCTGGCCGAACGCATCTCGATCCGCGACCTCTCGACCATCCTCGAGGGCATCGCCGACGCGCTGGCGTTCTCGCGCAACCCGGCGACCATGGTCGAGCACGTTCGCGCCCGGCTGGCGCGGCAGATCTGCGCGCAAAACGCTTCCCACAGCGGCTACCTGCCGTTGATCGCGCTGTCGGCAAAATGGGAGCAGGCCTTCGCCGAGTCGATGATCGGCACCGGCGAGGAACGCAGCCTGGCGATGCAGCCGTCGAAACTGTCGGAATTCATGACCGTGGTGCGCGACCGCTTCGAGCAGGCCGCCCGCGAAGGCGAGGCGCCGGTATTGGTGACCTCGGCGGCGATCAGGCCGTTCGTGCGTTCGCTGGTGGAACGCTTCAGGTCGCAAACCACCGTGTTGTCGCAGGCGGAAATTCACCCGCGCGCGCGGCTGAAGACCGTCGGCAGCGTCTGAACGCCGCGTTGATTTCGCGCGATTGAAGTTGCGTGTCATGCGCAGAAAAATTCTTTACTAGAATTGTTCAAGGCTGCGGGTGACGCGCTTGCTGTCGAAACATCGCGGCGCTACTGAAGCGCCATGTTGGCTTCGCCTCGCGCACCCGATCTTCCCTGGCCCCTTCCGCTGCTTCGCTTAGTGCCCCTTCCGCTCCTGCAACCTATTCTCACTCTCATCGGCACCCAGGTTGCGAAAGCCCAGCCCGACGTCTTCTCGCGCCTCGGGCCGCACGCGCAGAAATCCTTCGTCATCGATCCGACCGATCTTCCGTTCGTGCTGGTGCTGAAACCGAAACCCGAAGCTCCCGCACTCAGCGCATGGCGCCGCGACAGCGCGCCTCATTCGCATGCGCGGATCGCGGGCTCGTTTCTCAATCTGTTCGACCTGATCGACGGCTCGCTCGACGGCGACGCGCTGTTCTTCTCGCGCAAGCTCCGCGTCACCGGCGACACCGAAGCCGTCGTCGCCCTGCGCAACGCGCTCGACGACGTCGACGGCGGGGTCGTGGAAAGCATCACCAGGGCTTTCGGTCCGCTCTCCGGCGTCGCCGCGATGACGGTCTCCCATATGCGCACGCTTGGCGGCAGAGGACTTGGCGGCAGAGGAAAAAACCATGAATGACCATGTCGCCCCCCGCCGCCCCGAACTGGTCTGCCCGGCCGGCACCCCGGCGAGCCTGCGCACTGCGGTCGATGCCGGGGCCGACGCCGTCTATTGCGGCCTGCAGAACGCGACCAATGCGCGGAACTTTCCCGGACTGAATTTCTCGCCCGACGAGCTCAGAAAATCAGTCGACTATGCCCATGCCCACGGAGCCAAGGTTCTCCTGGCCGTCAACACCTTTCCCCCCGCCGGCCAGTTCCAGCTCTGGAAGGATGCCATCGGAGTTGCGGCTTCCGTCGCGGCGGATGCGATCATCGTCGCGGACATGGGGGTTGCGGCCTATGCCGCGCGCGAATACCCGCAACTGCGCCTGCATCTGTCGGTGCAGGCCGGCGCGTCTTCGCCGGAGGCGATCCGCTTCCACTGTGAGGAATTCAACGTCAGGCGCGTGGTGCTGCCGCGCATCCTCACGGTCGCGGAGATCGCCGACATTCACCGGCAGATCCCTTGCGAGATCGAGGCGTTCGTGTTCGGCAATATCGGCATGATGGCCGAAGGACGCTGCAGCCTGACCAACTACGTGACCGGCGTCTCGACCAACATGGACGGCGTGTGTTCGCCGGCGGCCGACGTCCGCTATGAAGAGGAAGCCGACGGCACGCTGACGACGAAGCTCGGATCGTTCGTCATCGACCGCTATGGCTGTGGCGAAAACGGCGGCTATCCGACCATCTGCAAGGGACGGTATTCCTGCTCGGCGCAGCCCGAGCCCTATTACGCCTTCGAGGAGCCGCGCTCACTGAACCTCTCGGCGCTGTTGCCCGATCTGATGCGCGCCGGGGTCACCGCCCTGAAGATCGAGGGACGCCAGCGCAGCCGCGCCTATGTCAGATCCGTGGTCGCCGCCTTTCGCAAGGCGGTCGACGAGATCATGACGGGCAAACAACCGTCGCTGACCGACCTGATCGCGCTGACCGAGGGCCACAAGGAGACCCAGGGCGCCTTTCAGAGCAAGAGCTGGAGATAACCGGACATGAGCGGCGCGCGAACCGAACTGACGCTTGGCCCGAACCTGTTCAACTGGGCGCCCGAGACCTGGCGCGACTTCTATTTCCGCATCGCCGACGAAGCGCCGGTATCCGTGGTCTATCTCGGCGAAACCATCTGCTCCAAGCGCGCGCCGCTGTTCCGGGATCATTACGAGGTTGTTGCCGAACGTCTGCGCGCAGCCGGCAAGACCGTGGTGCATACGACCCTCGGCGAAACCGCTTCGCGGCTCGACCGTCGGCTGGTCAGCGACGTCTGCGAGCGGACGTCGGATCTGGTCGAAGCCAACGATGCCTCGGCGGCGTTCCACTTGCGCGGGCGACCGCATTGCATCGGCCCGCTGATGAACGTCTATAACGAAGAGACCCTGCGCTTTCTCGCAGGCAAAGGCGTGCAGAATATCTGTCTTCCGATCGAACTGCCGTCTTCCGCGATCGGCGTAATCTGCGCGGCCGCAGGACCTGCGAAGGTGACGATCGAGGTTCAGGTGTTCGGCCGCCAGTCGTTGGCGCTTTCGGCGCGGTGCTATCACGCCCGGGCGCACGGCCGCACCAAGGACACCTGCCTGTTCGTCTGCGAGAACGATCCCGATGGCCTGGTGCTTTCGACGCTGGAGCGGAAGCCGTTTCTCGTCGCCAACGGCGTGCAGACCTTGTCGTGGGAATACCTGAACCTGGTCCAGGAGATCCCGGCTCTGAAGGCTGCCGGCGTTTCCCGCTACCGGCTGTCGCCGCATAGCTGCGACATGGTCCGGGTTGCGACCGCCTTTCGCAGCGTGCTCGACGGCGATCTGACGATCGCGGAGGCTTTGGCCTGCCTCGAGGAACTGCCGCTCGATGCA
Organism: Bradyrhizobium sp.; assembly: GCA_049286845.1. GTDB lineage: Bacteria > Pseudomonadota > Alphaproteobacteria > Rhizobiales > Xanthobacteraceae > Bradyrhizobium. The sequence goes on along the minus strand of JBAQER010000111.1, from coordinate 1,105 downwards.
CCGTTCTCGAACGGTTTCCATCACGGCCGCCCCGGCTACGGCTGGACCGCCCTCACCGGCACGGCGCCGCACTGAGCGGCGCAAAGCAAATCAGTGCGGAGAGGCGAACTTTTCGGCCACAGGCAAATGTTTTCTTGACCAGCGCCAATTGCCGTCATTTCGCACCGCGGCAAGTCCGAAAAGTATAACATACTGCAATAATTCGATAATTTGCTGTTTCGAGGGTTGCTGCCCTGCAACCGGATCGCGAGCGTTCAAGTCTTTTCACTGCCTTGTGATCGCATCTTTGGAACCAAAGACCGAATCCCTACGTTTCCAGCCATGTGACGTTGAACCTGTCGGCGGATGCACGAGACAAATTCCGTAAGCAGGAAGGCGGCAGGAGGCTTCCATGAACCATTCGATCTACAGCGCAGATCGCTCGACCCATCTGAAGATCGTGGTCGTGGCGCTCATTGCTGGTATCGCGGTGGCGGGCTTCAGCGTCTTGGCACGCACCACGTCAGACGAAGGATACACCCAGACCGCGCGCGTCATCAAAGCCGGCAAGCCGATGGCGATCACCAGCGCGACCACCTCGACGGTTCGCTAACGGAATTCACGGAATTCACGCGGCTCTTTAACCAGCCCCCCAAAGTCGCCTCGTGGATATTTAGAAGACCCCAACTACCCCCAAGTTGACTATGGAAAACGCCCGCTCCCCACGGGCGTTTTCTTTTTGTGGGATAGTCGTACCGTCAGCGCCCGGCTTGACCGGCGACCCAATACTCCTGGACTCCTCGATTGATCACTGGCGGCTTCGGAATACTGGGTCGCCCGGTCACTTGGCGCGAAGACGCGCTTCGCGCTTTTTGCCAGGCGAGGATGCGCGCTGCACCCGCGGTCCCGTGTGCAAAATGCACGAGTAAGAAACGCACACGAGCATACAGGGCAGCGGAGGCAATCCGACATTCCCTGCGCAATGGCTTTACGGCTTATTTCGCGCTCTTGTGTCTGCAAAATCCGGCAGAATGTGCGAACGGGCGGTTCTGACCAACCGCCCGTCGCTGGATCTGAGCCCGTTCGTGCTCGAAGGCCACGAGAGCCTGTCGGGGAGCGTGGGACA
>JBAQER010000110.1:0-6201 GCA_049286845.1 Bradyrhizobium sp. | reverse complement strand
GATTTGCGCCAGGTGCTCCAGCGATCCGCAGCAAACCAACGGCACTCCGCGAGGCTAGCCATGAAATTGTCGGCAGACGACAGCACGGCGATGTCGGGCGTGAATACCTTTCCGAGTTCATCGGCATCGGCGTGGATATGGACCAGCCTGGGTCGGGCCGTTGGCGCCGAAAGAATGGTGTAGCCCTGGGTGGTCATTTCGCCGAGGCGCGCGCCGATCACGAACAGCAGGTCGGCTTCCTTGAAGCGCTGCACCAGAGCTGGCGGCCCGGACGTGCCGAGATCGCCGGCGAAGCATGACGACCGGTTGTCGAAAGTATCCTGCCGGCGGAACGAGGTCGCGACCGGAATGCCGTTGGCCTCGGCAAAATCCTGCAATTGGGCGCAGGCGCGGTCGCTCCAGCCGGGACCTCCGGCCAGGATCATGGGCTTCTTCGCGCCATCGAGCAGTTCACGAATTGACGCGAAGGCCTGCGGCGGGGCGGCCGGTTGCGTCGGCTGATAGCAAACCGCGTCGCCCGCCTGTGTCAATTCGGTCAGCATGTCCTCCGGCAATGCCAGCACCACCGGGCCAGGGCGGCCCGAGGTCGCGATGTGGAAAGCGCGCGCGATATATTCGGGAATCCGCGCCGTGACGTCGATCTGTGCCGCCCATTTGGCGACAGGGCCGAACATCTGACGGTAGTCGATCTCCTGAAAGGCTTCGCGATCCATCATGTCACGGCCGACCTGACCGATCAGCAGGATCATCGGCGTCGAGTCCTGGAATGCGGTGTGGACGCCGACCGACGCATGGCACGCGCCGGGACCGCGCGTTACCATGCAGATGCCGGGCTTGCCCGTAAGCTTGCCGTAGGCCTCGGCCATGTTGGCGGCGCCGGCCTCATGACGGGCGTTGACGAGCTTGAAGCGGTCGCGCACATCGAACAGTGCATCCAGCACCTCCAGATAGCTCTCGCCCGGCACGCAGAACGCCATGTCGGCGCCGTGGATCAGGAGCTGATCGACCAGGATCTTTCCGCCGGTGCGCGCATTGGAAAAGGGCAGAGTCATCGGATTGTTCTCCAATAGAACGATACTTGAACGCATCGTCGTTTGTTATCGTTGTACGGACCAGCATCCATCGTTTGAGGTCTTCAGGTCAATCCGATCGGCCCGATTCAGTGCAGCCGGGCGGCGACACGTCATATGCGCAGGGGAGGCCGCGGCAAGATCGCCAACGTGACCAAAATGCTGGTGAACCACTATGTTTGTGGGGAGAAGAATTCAACCGTCTCCGGCCGGATAGCGGCAATAAATCCACTGTGAACCCGCGGCCGGACGATGGCCATGTTGCTATTTTCGCCGCGGCCTCGACACGCCTCCCGGGCGCGGCCATTTTCCTTCTACGCGCTGTTTGCGGAACGGTGGTTCCGGCCGGCGCGGAAGGAATGGGCGAGATGCGACAGGTAAACTCATTTTTGCGCTCGGCAACGTCCCGGATCGGACGCCGCTTCAAGCTGATCGTCGCCATCGCGGCCGCCAGTCTGCCGTCAGCCGGCGCCTGAGGCGGCTTCGGGCAGTTCCGCCGCATTTTTGATCACGGTCAAAACCTTCTCCGTATGATAATCCTATATGGACCTGTCTTGGCGTTGCGGACGCAAGAGGATGGTTCCATGTCGCGATTTGTCGTCAGGTTCATGAAGGACGTGCTCGGCGAGAACGGCCGGCAGTGCGAGATCTGCCAGAGCACCGTGGAAGTCGATGCTTCGAATGAAGGCCAAGCCACGGAAGTGGCCAAGAAGAAATTCTGCGAAACCCAGTCGCTATGCGACTGGTCGCTGCATGCCGATCGGATTCAGGTCAGGCAGGCTGACTTCCCGTCCTGAACGCTCAGGCGCCAATCGCGCCTTCGATGGGTGAGCAGGCCAGGCCTAGACTTTCGGCAACCGCCTTATTGGTGAGGCGGCCGCGGTGAACGTTGAGGCCCGCAAGCAGATGGGGATTTTGCGTCACCGCCGCGAAGCCGAGGTTCGCCAACGCCAGCCCGAACGGCAGTGTCGCATTGTTCAAGGCATGGCTTGAGGTGAGGGGAACCGCGCCGGGCATGTTCGCCACGCAATAATGGATGATTCCGTCGACCTCATAGGTCGGCTCGTCATGCGTCGTCGGACGAGACGTCTCGAAGCAGCCTCCCTGGTCGATCGCGACATCGACGAGTACCGAACCCTGCTGCATGGATTTCAACATTTTCCGGTTGATCAGCTTCGGAGCGCTTGCACCGGGGACCAGCACCGCGCCTATCACAACGTCGGCGGCGAAAATCTCCTGTTCGATTGCCTCGGTGGTGGGGAAGCGGGTGCGGACTCGGCCCTGGAACAACTCGTCGAGTTCACGCAGCCTCGGGATCGAGCGGTCCAGGATCGTGACTTCCGCACCGAGCCCAACGGCCATTCGCGCAGCGTGGGAGCCGACAACCCCGCCGCCGATGACCACGACACGGGCAGGAGCGACGCCCGGCACGCCGCCGAGCAGAATGCCGCGGCCGCCGGCGCTGCGCTTCAACGCTGAGCCGGCCGCTTCGATGGAGAGTCTTCCTGCGACCTCACTCATCGGGGCGAGCAGGGGCAGGCCCCCCTTCGCATCCGTGACCGTCTCATAGGCGATCGCGGTGCAGCCCGAAGCCATCAGGCCTCTGGCCTGTTCCGGATCCGGCGCCAGATGCAGATAGGTGAAGAGGATCTGCCCTTCGCGCAACTGGGTCCATTCGCGAGCCTGGGGTTCCTTGACCTTCACGACCATGTCGCTGGTCGCGAAGATTTCGGCCGGTGTGTCGGCGATGGCAGCTCCCGCCTTGCGGTAGGCCTCGTCGGTTGCGCCGATCCCGGCACCCGCATTGGCCTCGACGACAACGCTGTGGCCGGCAGCCACATACTCACGAACGGTGTCCGGTGTGAGGCCGACGCGATATTCATGAATCTTGATCTCCTTCGGCACCCCGATCCGCATCGTTCGACACTCCTTCTTGGAATCCAAGGTTGATATTTTACGGTGGATTCGGGTTAAGAACCTTGCGATATCGGCGATTTATTTCGATATTTTGCGGAAAACCTGCACAAAATGGCGGTCTGGCGCAGGAATCGAAATGACGGGAATCAAGACGATGCAGCTCGACAATATTGATACGACGATCCTGTCAGAACTCACGATCAATGCCCGGGCCAGCCAGATTGAACTTGCCGAACGCGTGGCGCTTTCAAGCACCGCGATCGCCCGGCGGCAGAAGCTGCTCGAGGAAGAAGGCTTCATCCGCGGCTATCAGGCCGTCCTGGATTTGGCGCGCTTTGGTCTCTCTCCACCACCGTTCTGGTCAGGGTCACCCTCGAAAGCCAAAACGAGAATGCGCTCAAATCGTTCGAATCCGCTGTGATCAACTGTCCGTCAGTCGTTCGATGCTTCCTGATGTCCGGCAGCGACGACTACATCGTCATCGTCATGGCGCGGGATATTGAGGACTTCGAACGCATCCACAGGACCGAGCTTTCCCGGTTGCCGCGGGTGGCGCGGATTCAATCGAGCTTTGCGATGCGCGAAGTCGTGAATCGCGCCGTCCCGCCGGTGATTTTCGGCGCAACGCGCCGGCATCGATCCGGTCACGGCGCGCGATAGCCGGGCGGTCCTACGGCCAAGCCGCATAGAACGGGCCACGCTTCGCCTGCTCGGCCCTGGCGCGACGCCGATAGGCGCCGGGCGGAATGCCCTGGTGCTTCTGAAAGAAACGGCTGAAATAGCCGGGATCGCGAAAGCCCAGACCGTATCCGATCTGCTCGACCGGCAGGTCGAGCTGGTGCAGGCGGGTGCGGGCCTCGTGGATCAGGCGCTCATGGATGATGGCGCGGGGACTGCGCGATTTCTCGCGCTTGCAGTGCGCATGCAGTCGGTCGCAGGTGACGCCGAGAACGGCGGCGTAACGCGCAATCGGCCAGCCGTCGCGATAATGCAATTCCACCATCTGCAGAAAATTTCCGACCAGCCGCGGACCGTCTCCGCGGAGCGCATCCTGGCTGCCGGCTTCCTCCGAGGCTGCCGAGCGCCACAGATGCAGGCAGAGCTGCAGCACATGGGACGAGATCATGGTCATGCCGCCGCGTTGCGGCGTGTGCAGTTCCCGCACCAGCATGGCGCAAGAGTTCGTCACTGCGTCGAGCGCGCCGTCGATCTGCGGGCCGCTCAGCATCACGAGGCGGTCGGTGGTGCGCCGCAGGTGCAATGCCTCCGGGCTGCCGGCCACCGTTCGCGTCAACAGATCCTCCGAAACCGCGATGAGGTAGCCTCGCGCGCCGGCTTCCACCTGAAGATCGCCCTCGACCTCGCAGGGCAGCCAGAGCAGGGCAGGGGCTTCGAACTTCACCACCGTGCCGCGCAGGACGGCCGAGCCGCGTCGGCTTTCGATCACGAGCAGATGCGCGCGCCGCACATCATCCTCCTGAATGACCCAATGGCGCGGCGCAAGCCCGCCGGAAAATCCCTCGGCATGCAGGGCCGAATCCGCCTGCGCGAGGAAGGCGGCCGGGCCGGTTGGGGCAGGCATTGTGTCAAGCACCTGGGACAATCCGTCGCTCTTATCCGTTGGAAACTGACGGATTGATACAATCTTTGCCCGGATACGTCTAATCTCTTGTCGGAAACGCTCGAATAGTCTCCCAGGGTCGAACGCCATCAAGGCGACGGACGGAATGCTCTGGGAGGAGAACATGGTTTCATCAGTCACACGCTTGGCAGCGGGATTGTTCGCGATCGCCGGGGTCGCCAGTTTTTCGGTCGGGCCGGCCCTGGCTCAGACTTCGGTCAAGATCGGCTACGCCCTGTCGCGCACCGGGCCGAACGCCGGCGGCGCCGCGGTGACCACGCTGCCGAACTACGAAATGTGGGTAAAGGAAGTGAACGCCGCCGGCGGTCTGAAGATCGGCGACAAGCGGGTACCGATCGAGATCGTGCAATACGACGATCGCTCCAGCGCGGAAGAGGCCGCAAAGGCGCTGGACCGGCTGATCACCCAGGACAAGGTCGATTTCATTCTGCCGCCCTGGGGAACCGGCCTCAATCTCGCGGTTGGACCAATCCTGAACAAGGCCGGCTACCCGCATCTGGCTGCCACCGCGGTCACCGACCGTGCGCCTGAACTGGCGAAGCGCTGGCCCAACAGTTTCTGGCTGCTCGGCACCAGCGCTGGTGCCGCCAATACGCTGGTCGAGCTGTTGGTCAAGCTGCGCGGCGAAGGCAAGATCGGCGACACCGTCGCGATGGTCAGCGTCGCCGACGGTTTCGGCATCGACCTTTCGGGCGCAGCGCGGCCTGCGCTTACCAAGGCCAAGTTCAAACTGGCCTACGACAAGACCTACCCGGTCGGCACTCAGGACCTCAGCCCGTTGGTCAACGAGGCCAAGGCCCTCAACCCCGACGTCTTCATCGCCTTCAGCTATCCGCCGGATACGCTTGGACTGACCGAACAGGCCCGGATCGCCGGCTTCAATCCAAAAATCTTCTACACCGGCGTCGGCACCGCGTTTCCCCTGTTCAAGCAGAAGTTCGGCGCCAACGCCGAGGGCGTGATGGGGATCGGCGGATGGAGCGGCGACAGCGCGGCGATCAAGGACTACCTTGCGCGCCACAAGGCGGCGTCCGCGAACGGCGCCGAGCCGGATCGTTGGGCCAGTGCCGTGACCTATGCCAGCCTGCAGATGCTGCAGCAGGCGATCGAACGCGTCGGCAAGATCGACCGCGCCGCGGTTATCAAGGACCTGCAGACCGGAACCTTCGACACCGTGATCGGCAAGGTCAAATTCGAGAACAACCTGCCGACCAAATACTGGTGGGTCGGACAGTGGCAGGGCGGCGAGTTCTACGGTGTCGGTCCGGCCACCAACGAGGGTGCGCGGACTCCGATCATTCCCAAGCCGGCATGGAAGGCGCAGTGATCTCCAGATCGCTGCGGCAGATCCGGGGTCAATGACCAACGCCATCCTCACCGGCCTCATGCTCGGGGGCATGTATGCGCTGATCGCCATGGGCCTGACCCTGCAATATGGCGTGGCGCGCATCATGAACCTGTCCTACGGCGAGTTTCTCGTCGCTGCGTCCTTTGCCTCCTACTGGCTGTTCACGGGATGGGCATTGAATCCGCTGTTGGGGCTGGCGATCGTCGTTCCCATCGGCTTCGGCG
>JBAQER010000109.1:0-8203 GCA_049286845.1 Bradyrhizobium sp. | reverse complement strand
CCTCAGATGTGCAATTGCACATCGGGGAATCTCGAGATTCCGGGTTCGATGCTGCGCATCGCCCCGGAATGACGACGTTGCGAGGATGCGGGCAAGAAAAAAGGGCCGCTTGAATGAACAAGCGGCCCAAGTCTAGGGAGGAAACGCCCAAGGAGGGCAGCGATAGCGCGAGGCGCTACCGCACCGCAACAATATGCGACCGCGCTGCACAAAGCGCAAGGGTTTTTGACTCATTTGCAGTGCAAAATTCACATGGCTGGGCTGCAGATCGGGACGGCTGGACTTGGCCGTTTTCCATGTCATTTCAGGCACTTCCCTCCTTCGGGAGCCGGCCCCAATCGGCATCGCCGGGCCGGGGCCGTTAATCTCTCAAATTCGTGATCGGCGCTGTCATCAGAAAATACACCGCTTCGCGGCCCTGATTCGGCGCCTGACCAGCCCGGCTACCGGCATCGGCCGTCTGTATAATGTATGCGTCAACGGTGCGCGGCCTGCCGGATTGGGCTAGGCAAGATCGGGAGATTCTCCGCCGCCCGCCCCCACTCTCAAGGAACCGCCGTGACGGTCATCGATTTCACCGCCTTCATCGGCCGCCTCGCGACCACGTCGGGCGAAACCATCCTGCCGTTCTTCCGGACCTCGCTCTCGGTCGACAACAAGAGCAATGCCCACGATTTCGATCCGGTGACCGAGGCCGACCGCGCCGCGGAAGCGGTGATGCGGCGGCTGATCAAGGCCAATTTTCCCCAGCACGGCATCGTCGGCGAGGAATTCGGCAACGAGCGCGAAGACGCCGACTATGTCTGGGTGCTGGATCCGATCGACGGCACCAAATCCTTCATTGCGGGATTTCCGATCTGGGGCACGCTGATCGCGCTGCTGCACAAGGGCACGCCGGTGTTCGGGATGATGCACCAGCCCTTCATCGGCGAACGCTTTTCCGGCGACAGTGGCTCGGCCCAGTACCAGGGGCCGTCGGGGACGCGGAAACTGGCGGTTCGGCGCTGTGCCTCGCTCGCCGAGGCGACCTCGTTTACCACCAGCCCGCTGCTGATGAACGCCGCCGACCGCGAAGTGTTCGGCCGCGTCGAACAGGCGGTGCGGCTGTCGCGCTATGGCGGCGACTGTTACTCCTACTGCATGCTGGCCGCCGGGCATCTCGACCTCGTGATCGAGACCGAGCTGAAGCCCTACGATATCGCGGCCTTGATCCCGATCATCGCCGGCGCCGGCGGCGTCGTCACCACCTGGGACGGCAAGCCCGCCCAGAACGGCGGCCGCATCATCGCCGCCGGCGACCCGCGGGTGCATGAGGCGGCGATGAAGCTGCTGAATAGCTAGGACTCCTCCTCCTTGCGAGGACTTGGCAGTCTTCCCTACTGCGCTGCCTTGCGCAAATACTCCACCAATTGTTTTGCCGGGCGCGGCAGCATCTTGAAACTGCGGGCGCAGATCGCGAGCTTGCGGTTGGCCCAGGGGTCGCGGATCCGGATCAGGCTGATCGGCATGGTCTGCGCACAGCGCCTGGCGGCGGATTCCGGCACCACGGCGATGCCGACCTCCGCCGCCACCATCTGGCAGATCGCGTCGAAATCGCGCAGTCGCGCCCGAAAGCGCAGGCGCAAGCCGAGCCGCGCGGCATGTCTTGCGATGTGGATCTGCAGCGCGGTCGAATTGGTCAGCCCGACGAAGTCACGCCCGGCAACTTCGGTGAAATCGATGCCGCGACGGCCGGCAAGCTCGCCGCGTCGCGCCGCCACCAGCATCAGCCTGTCCTCGCAGAAGGCGAAGCGTTCGATGTGGTCCGGCAGCGCATGCTCGGCGGCGAAGCCGAGATCGGCGGCGCCGCCCGCGATCGCCGCCGCGATGTCGGCGCTTTCGCGCTCCTCGATGTCGACGTTGATGTCGGGATGATCGCGCAGAATGGCGGCCAGCGCCTTCGGCAGATGCTCCGACTGAACCGAGGTGTTGGCGAGCAGATGCACGCTCGCCCGCACGCCGCTGGCGTAAGCCGCTAGATCGCCGCGCATGGCCTCGACGTTGTGCAGGATCAGCCTGCTATGATCGAGCAGGCTCTCGCCCGCCGCGGTCAGCTCGATGCCGCGGCGGCCGCGCCGCAACAGCGCGACACCGAGCGCCTGCTCCAGCCCCTTGATCCGCGCGCTGGCGGAGGCCAGCGCCAGATTGGCGCGCATCGCGCCACCGGTGATGCTGCGCTCCTCGCTCACCGCGACAAACAGCTGGAGGTCGACCAGATCGAAACGCATGGGTGTTTCCCGTAAGCGCACGCGCTCATTGAGGGTATCGTTGCCCGCGATCGGTTAACCCCGTCATTCCGGGATGGTGCGTTAGCACCAGACCTCAGATGCGCAATTGCGCATCGGGGAATCTCGGGATTCCGGGTTCGATGCTCCGCATCGCCCCGGAATGACGGAGTCTGGATTGCTTCGTCGCTCCTCGCAATGACGCCCGATGGGGCATCATTGCCTTCGTATCAGCCGAAGGCTGGCTCCGTAAGCTGCAGATTGTGCCGGCCGCCTCGATCGGTCAATGTGATTTGATGTTCGAACCTCTGCTGCTTCTGATCGCCGCCGCCTTCCTGCTCGCCGGATTCGTCAAGGGCGTGATCGGACTCGGCCTGCCGACGGTGTCGATGGGGCTGCTGGCGGTGACGATGCAGCCCTCACACGCGCTCGCCATCGTCATCGTGCCGGCTATCATCACCAACATCTGGCAGACCCTCGTCGGCCCCTATCTGCGCGACATCATCCGGCGGCTGTGGCCACTGATGGCCGGCACCGTGATCGGCATCTGGCTGAACTCGGACATGCTGACCGGCCCCTATGCGCGCTACGGCACCATCGTGCTCGGCGTGCTGCTGGTGATCTACGCCATCATCGGGCTCCATAAATTCTCGTTCCAGGTCGCGCGCCGGGACGAAGGATGGATCGGCGGCATCGTCGGCGTCGTCACCGGGATCATTTCCGCCGCCACCGGCGTGCAGGTGATCCCGTCGATGCCGTTCATGCAGGCGATCGGCATGGAAAAGGACGAACTGGTGCAGGCGCTCGGGGTGTTCTTCACGGTTGCGACCGTGGCGCTCGCCTTCAACCTGACCACCGCCGGGCTGCTGACAGCGGCGACCGCATTGCCGGGCGCAGTGGCGATGGCGTCAGCCTTTGCCGGCATGTTCGTCGGCCAGGCGGTGCGCTCGCGGATGCAGCCGGAAGCCTTTCGGCGCTGGTTCCTGATCGCGATGATCCTGCTCGGGCTCTATCTCGCCGGCAGTACGGTCTATAATATTTACCGCGCCTGAAGCAGCGCGATGCGGGCGCCGAGATGGGCGATCAGTCCGCCGAGCGCGCGATCGATCCAGACGGGTTCAGCCGGCTTTCTCATTCGTGCTTCCAAAATCGGTCATTGGGCATTGTCCCGGCTGAATCAGAGGAAAATTCAGGTCGGATGCGATTGAGGTAATACATATTCACCAGACCCTGGTGCTTCACTTCGACCGCGCCGCGGGCCTCCGCCTCGAAGCGAGTTTTGATGTGCTGCCAGGTCGATTCGGCAATACTGATGCGGCCCGGAATTCCGGCGGCTTCGACGCGTTGAGCGATATTCACCGTATTCCCCCAAATATCGTAGGTGAATTTGTGCTTCCCGACGACGCCGGCGATAACCGGTCCGGTATTGATTCCGATTCTAACCTGCCACGCTGGCAAGCGCAGCTTCTCACGTTGCCGATTGAGCTTGGTCAGGTGATCGAGGACCTGCAGCGCAGCCAATGATGCATCAATCGCGTGCGAACGATTGGGTTCCGGCACGCCGCCAACGGCTAAATAGGCATCCCCGATCGTCTTGAGTTTTTCAAGGCGATGATTGGCCATGATGTCGTCGAACTTGGTGAAGTGCAGGTCGAGCTGATCAATGACGCTCGCCGGCTCCATTGTTTCGACGAGACGGGTGAACCCGGCGAAGTCGATAAAGATCACGGTCGCAGAGTCGAAGAAACGCGGCTGAACGCGGTCTCTTGTCTTTAGCTCGGCTGCGATGGATGGCGGCAGGATATTCAGGAGCAGTCGGTCCGATTCAGCTTTCTCGGCAACTGCGCGGTCGCGCGCGTTTTCCAGTTCAAGCAGCATCTCATTGCGCCGAAGCAACTGCCGGCGCAATTCAAGGTGGACCATCGCCTGACGTGACAGTCGCCTTAGTGCCTCCCGCTGCTCGAAGGTAAGTTCGCGCGGCTCGAAATCGACAACGCATAAAGTACCCAGGGCATGACCATCGTGGGTAATGAGTGGAACGCCGCAGTAGAAGCGGAGGCACAAGCCACCCGTCACAAGCGGGCTGGTATTGAATCTTTGATCGTTTATGAGGTCAGGAGCGTAGAGAATGTCGTTGTTACAGATCGTGACCTGACAAATCGAAATTTCCCGCGGACATTCGGTGAGCTCTGCTGGAAGCAGACCATACTTCGCTTTGATCCATTGCCGCGACGCTTCCACGAAGCTCACCAGGGCGGCGGGACAGCCACAAATCTGCGCCGCCAGTTCGGCAATCTCGTCGAATCCAGCCTCCGGAGGCGTATCAACGATTGCGCAGTTTCTTAGCGCGTCAAGGCGCCCGGACTCATCGGCTGGAATCGTTGGGATCATGAGAGGACAAAGCCGGGTGTACGCATGAAGAAGCCGCCTGAGCTATCCCCCGTTCAGCTCAGATTAGCGCATTCGGAGCCGAAAGCCATTCGGGAAAACTGCATAATCTCTTTTGAGCGTGCGCGCGGATATTCACCGCGCCTGCAGCATCGCGATGCGGACGCCGAGATAGACGAACAATCCACCCAGCGCGCGGTCGATCCAGAGCATCGTCCGGCCGGATTGCCTGACGCGGCCGGCGGCTTTCGCGGCGAACGCTGCCACGCCGAGGCACCACAGCGTGCCGTTGAAGATGAAGATCAGGCCGAGCAGCAGGAAGGCAAACGCCTTGTGCGGCGCCTCCGCCGCCACGAATTGCGGCAGGAAGGCGAGGAAGAACAGCGCCACTTTCGGATTGAGCGCATTGGTCAGCGCGCCCTGCCAGAACACCTGGCGCAGCGGGATGACGGCGCCTGCGGACGCCGCCTCTGCGGCTGGCGGGCCCGAATGCGACAGCAGCATCTTGACGCCGATAAAGCAGAGATAGGCGGCGCCTGCCCATTTCACCGCGGTGAACGCGGCCGATGACGCCGCCAGCAGCGCCGACAGGCCGAGCGCCGCGGCGAGCACATGCACGAGGCAGCCGGTGCCGATACCGAGCGCCGCCGCCGCCCCGCCGCGCCATCCCATCTGCACGCTGCGGCCGACGATATAGGCGGTGTCCGGTCCCGGCGTGATGTTGAGCAAGAGGCCGGAGAGGATGAAGAGCCAGAGTTCCTGGATGCCGAGCATGAGGTTCAATTTCTCATTCGCAAGCCCGGCGAAACGGTCACAGCAAAAGGCGACGGCGAATCAGCGCCGCATGCGTGCGATGGCACCGGCAACGATCTGCATCGCTACCCCGATGACCCATCCGGCCATGATTGTGATGGTCCAGAACATCCGCGGATTCTCGCGAAGCACGATCACGCCGACCGAGACGAAGGCCGTCAGCGCCGCAAGGAAGGTGCCGACGGCGCTGAGGAATTCCGCGGTATCGATCTTGCCGCCGGAGCCGTTCGGAGGCTCTGCATGCGGTTCATGAAACGGCAATGGCGGCGTGTCGATCCCGAGATAGAACCCGACGGCGCCGGCAATCATCATGACGACCAGAAAGCCCTGGGTCGTGAGCGCGGCAATGCTGGAGCCGACATGCGCGGCGACAAACAGGCCGGCGGCAGCACCCGCCATCGCAAGCCCGGTGCGTTCCAGCACATGGGCATATTTTCGTACGCGGATTCGCATCGCCGTATCCCCCAGAGCGCCGAGACATCAGGCTAGGACATTTCCTGGCCCTCTGGAAGGCATTACGGGGCGCGCGGGACAACTCTTGTTGATTCAGATCAACCTCCCGGAGCAGCTTCGATGAGGACCGGCCTCCGCCGCGTCAAAATCTGCGTCGCGTACCAGACGGCGAGGAATTTGGCCGCCATGGGAAATGAAAGACAAAGCCCGTGAAAGACAAAGCCCGCCGGCAGGGCGGGCGGCGGGCGATGTCGGGCTATTTCGATCTCAGGCGATCAGCACTTGCGTGCGCCGCTGTCTCATCGTCCGCGTTACTTGAACAGCGGCGTGCCCGGCACGAAGGCGTCGAACGCGGCCCAGAACTGCGCGCGGTAGCGGTCCTGCTCCTGCAGGATCTCGTGCTTGGAGCCGGCGATCACGAGATGCGAGCCGGCGCGCAGGTGATAGGCGAACTCCTCGATCGCAGCGGTCGAGACGATGGAGTCGTTGGAGGCTGCGAGCATCAGGATCGGCTGGCGGATCTGCAGCGGATAGTCGGCGGCGCGGAAGCCACGCATGGCCCTTATCGCAGTATCGGCCCAGGCCACCGTCGGCGAGGCGAGGCCGAGCGTCGGATCCTCTTCCAGGATCGCGGCGTTGCGGGCATAGCGCACGGGATCGCTGGTGAGGAGATTGTTGACGAAGGATTCGGTGCCGCTCAGCGCGTCGCTGCCGCCGGGAATGTAGCGGCCGCCCTGCCCGGTGAGCCGGAGGACCTTCAACAGCGCGCGCGCCGGAAATGAGGTGGCGTGGCCGGGCAGGTCGATCATCGGCGCCGACAGCACCATGCGGTCGAACCAGCGCTTTCCGGCATACGCCACCCGCAGCATGACCGCGCCGCCCATCGAATGCGCCAGCGCGAAATAGGGCGGCGGACAATCCGGCAGCACCACCTGCTGCACGAAGGTCTCGACATCGACCTCGAAATCGGCGAAATCGCGCACATAGCCCTTGCGCGGATCGCGCAGGCGCCGCGACGAATGGCCCTGCCCGCGCCAGTCGATCATCGCCACCGCAAAGCCGCGCTCGCGCAGATCGCGAACGGTCTCGAAATATTTCTCGATCATCTCGCTGCGGCCGGTGAAAACGCAGACCGTGCCTTTGCGGCCCGCCGGCGGCGCCCAGCGCGCGAAGCGCAATTCCGCACCGTCCGGCGTCTTGATGGTGCCGGAGACGACGTCTTCCGGAACGGGATTGGCGGGGATCGAGACGAGCGTCATGGGGGCGGACCGGATAGGTGAAAAGCGCTGGAAATCAAGGGTGCGGGCAGCAAGACCGGTGCCGTTCCCACCCTCTTGAACGCTGCGGGGCCCCTCCCATATCACCTTCGTGCAGGCCGCTACCAGCGTTTCGGGAAACCGGGCCTGAGGCTGCACGTTGGACGAAAGCCCGGCCCGATGGCGGGCGGGTTAACTGAAACAGTCGCTCAATGGAGGACTACCCCATGCGTACCTACGATCTCACCCCGTTTTATCGTTCCACCGTCGGCTTCGACCGCTTCTTCAACCTGCTCGACCGAGCAGCGACCGACGGCAGCCCCGGCTATCCGCCCTACAACATCGAGCGCACAGGCGAGAACGCCTATCGCATCACGGTAGCCGTCTCCGGCTTCTCGCAGAACGAGCTTTCGATCGTCGCCAAGGAAAACACCCTGACGATCAAGGGCGAAAAATCCGTCACCGAGAACGGCAACAAGGCCGACGTGCTGTACCGCGGCATCGCCGCGCGCGCCTTCGAACGCGCCTTCCAGCTCGCCGATTTCGTGCAGGTGAAGAACGCTTCGCTCGAGAACGGCCTGCTCCACGTCGATCTCATGCGCGAAATCCCCGAGGCCAAGAAGCCGCGCACCATTCCGATCGCCACCAGCGCGGCAGCGCCGCAGGTGATCGACGGCTCGGCCGAAAAGGTCGCCGCTTAAGAAGATCGGTTTTCGGCAGATATTGGCCGAGACCAAAACGCCCCGGGAAACCGGGGCGTTTTTTGTTATCAGCGGGCAATCACCTCATCCTGATGAGGGCTCAGCTCATTCCAGCCCCTGCACCGTCGGCATGTCCTGGGTCGGCAGTATCTGCTGCGCGGGCTTGGCTTCGACCGCGGGGGCAGCGGCCTGGCCGGTGGTTGGCGGTTCGGCGGGCCTGGTCTGTGCGGCGGCCGATTGCTGTGCCGGCGGGGTCACAGGCTTTGCCGCCAGCGGCTTGGCCTCGCCGGCGGGCTTGGCCTCGCCGGCATGCGGCGAGGCCTTGGGA
>JBAQER010000108.1:0-2792 GCA_049286845.1 Bradyrhizobium sp. | reverse complement strand
TTACCCACGATCTCGGCAATTACGCCGACGTGATCCATCATTCGCCGGCGATTGATGTGAAAGTGCTTGCGATGCTGGCGGAGGGAAAATACCGGCTCGACCGCTCATCGCCGACCGCCTCGCTCGAACGCCTCAAGGCGCAGGTCGAGGCGTATCGGGTGGAGGAGCTTCGGTAGCAGTCGGCCGTTTCCTGAGGAGCGCGCTCTCTTGCGCGCGTCTCGAAGGATGAGCGGCGAGAGCGCTAACTATTCCGCAACCTTGCCCCGGCGCCTGCGCCGAATACCGGGATGCGGTTGACCGCCAGCACCACCGCGAAGGTGATGACCAGCATCGCGATGCCCAGTACCGAAATCGCGGCAAGGTCGCCGCTTTCGTTGAGGTCGTAGATCAGAACGCTGAGCACTTTGGTTTGCGATGTGAACAGGATGATCGCCGCCGACAGCTCGCGCATCACGCCGATGAAGATGAAACACCAGGTCGCGATTACGCCGGTGCGCAGCAGGGGGGCCGTGATCTGGCGCAGCGACTGCAGCCGGGTGGCGCCGAGGATGCGGCTGGCGTCCTCCAGCTCCGGATGGATGGTGGCGAACGCCGCCTGCAATTGCTGATAGGCCGATGGCAGGTTGATGGTGAGAAACGCGATCAGCAGGATCCACAGCGTGCCGTACAGCACGAAGGGCGGCCGCGTGTAACTGAGGAACAGTCCGACGCCGAGCACGATGCCGGGCACGGCGACGGGGGCTGTGGCGAGAAAGCCGAGCAGCCGGTGCCCCGCGATTGCCCGGCGCGTGGTGACATAGGCGATGACCAGCGCCAGGATGGTGCCGACGGTGGCGGTCGCGGTGCCCAGGATCACCGTGTTCTTGAGTGCCAGCTGGGTCGACGACAGTTCGGTGAAGACGAAGACGACGTTGTGCAGCGTCGCCGTCGCCGGCGTCACCAGCGTCGTCGCATTCGGCGAGAACGCGGCGTTGAGCAGCGCGAAATAGGGCAGGAACACCGGATTGAGCAGCACCACCAGGCAGAAGGCGAGCGCCGCCCAGCGCCACGCTTTCATCTCGACGCGGCGCGGCGCGCCATATTTGCCGCCGACCACCGAATAGCCGCGGCGCCCCAGGATGAATTTCTGCGCCTGCAGCAGCAGGATCGTCAGCAGCAGCAATGGCACCGCGGCGGCGGCGGCAAGTTCGAGCTTCGGTGGATACTGGAACAGGCTCCAGATTTTCGTGGTCATGGTGTGGAAGCCGGCCGGCAGCGCCAGGATCGCCGGTGAGCCGAACAGTGTCATCGCCTGCAGGAACGCGATCAGCGCGCCGGCCACCAGCGCCGGCAGCGCCAGCGGGATGGTGACGCGACGCGCCGTGGTCCAGGCCCTGCCGCCGAGGATGGCGGAGGCGTCCTCGAGTTCGCCCGGCATGTTGTCGAGCGCATTTGCCACCAGCACGAACACGAAGGGGAAGGTGTAGCAGGAAATGACGAAAATGATTCCGGTCAGCGAATAGATGTTGAACAGGTGCTCGCCGGCGTCCTGACCGGTCAGGAGGCGATAGAACTGATTGAGCAAGCCGCTGTTGGGCGCCGCCAGCAGTTCCCAGGCCACCGCGCCGAGAAACGGCGGCGTCACGAAGGAAGCCGTGACCAGCGCGCGGATGAACTGCCGGCCGGGCATGTCGGTGCGCGACACCAGCCATCCCATCGGGGCGGCGACGGCGCAGCAGATCACGGCGGAGGAGGTGGCGATGATGGCGGTGGTCAGCAGCGGATCGAGGAAGTCGGGATCCGAGAACAGCGTAATGAAATTCCGCAGGGTCGGGTGACCTGCCTTGTCGGTGACGCTGAACAGTGCCAGCCACGACAGCGGCAGCACGATGAGCAGCACCAGGAAGGCGGCGAACAGCGCCAGCACCGGTTTGGTCCAGTCGAATTTGCCCTTGCTGCCGTCGATGGTGGTGGTGATGGTCATATCATCCGCGAGTCGTGTGCCTCATCCCTGCGCAAGCGCAATTGCGCTTATCGCCGGTGGAGCGGCGTCGGAGTTTATCATCGGGCCGCGCTTCGCGCGAACCCGTTGGCCGCGTCTCGAAGGATGAGCAAGCGTAGTGGCCTCATGGTTCGAGACGACGCTGGCGCGCCTCCTCACCATGAGGATCTCAGACCCGAAACAACTTCGCATACCGCGCCTTGATCTCTTCGCTCTGCTTTTCCGCGCCTTCGGCATCTTCCTTCATCAGCTTGATGTCGGCGAGCGGCTTGCGTCCGGGATGCTCCTTGACCTGCGCGTGCAGCGAGCGCAGGCCGCCGGCGTCTATGATGATGCGCTGTGCCTCCGGCGTGAAGCAGTAATTCTGGAACAGCTTTGCGGCGTTGGGATTGGGCGCCGCCTTGAAGATGCCGTTCGGCCCGATCACGAACGGCGTGCCCTCGGACGGATAGACCACCTCGACCGGCTGGCCGGCCTCCTTGAGCAGGAAGATATTGTATTCGGTGCCGTCGGCCATCACGCTGCGTTCGCCGAGCGAAAGCTTCTTCGGCGGATCGGTCGCCGACTGCACCTGCATGACGTTCTGCTTGGCGAGATTTTCGTAATACTCCCAGCCGATATCGCGGACCATTTCGAAGGTCGCGGTCAGGATGGTGCCGCTGTAGCCGGGATGGGCCTTGACGATCTTGCCCTTCCATTTGGGATCGAGCAGATCCTTGAAGCTCTTGGGCGCGTCTTCCGCCTTCACCAGTTTGGTGTTGTAGGCGATCGGGCTCAGCGTGGCGCGGAAGCCGGCATAGGTGCCGTCGGG
>JBAQER010000107.1:0-6233 GCA_049286845.1 Bradyrhizobium sp. | reverse complement strand
CGTGTACATGTTGCGCAATTCCTGGCCTTCGCCGAAACCCCAGATCGGACCGATGCGGTCGACGGCCGCGTCGCCGAACAGTTTGCGCACCAGATGCTCCTGCGGCCTGTAGCCGGTCGCCAGCACGATCAGGTCGGCGGCAAGCGTCTCGCCGTTCCTCATCCGCGCGCCCTCGGCGACAAACGATTCGATGTCCGAAAACTGTCTCAGTCCGACCTTGCCGCCGGCGACGAGATCGGAGCAGCCGACGTTGAAATAATAGCCGCCGCCGCGGGTGAGATATTTGAACTGCCAGCCGGTGCCGCCATCGCCGTAATCGAGCTTGAACCCGACGCGCGTCAGGCCGTCGAGCAATTCCTGATCCAGTTCTTTCGACTGCCTGGTCAGCATGACGTGGGTTCGTTTCGCCAGCGTCAGCGGCATCGACGTCGCGATCAGGTCGTTGTCTTCGGTCGTTCCCTCGCTATAGGTCGCGTAGGCCAGTTGCGCCGACGGTTCGATATTGGTGACCAGGGTCGAGCTGCGTTGCACCAGCGTGACCTCGGCCCCGCTCGAATGCAGATCCTGCGCGATGTCGTGGCCGCTGTTGCCGGTGCCGATCACGAGCGCCTTCCTGCCCTTCCATTCCTCGCCGTCGGTGTACTGGCTGGAATGGATCACGGTGCCGGCAAAGTTCTTCAGGGCCGGAATATCAGGCAGGCTCGGAATGCCGCTGACGCCGGTGGCGAGCACCACATGCTGCGGATGCATCGTGCGCTTGCTGCCGTCGGCGCGGCGCAGCACCACGGTCCAGCGCTGTTCCTTCTCGTCGTAGCTGCCGCCCTCGAATTCGGTGCCGGTCCAGAAGTTCAGCTCCATGCTTTCGGCATAGGCCTCGAGCCAGTTGGCGAGCTTGTCCTTCGGGATGTAGGTCGGCCAGTTCGGCGGAAACGGCATATAGGGCAGGTGATTGACGTGCACCTGATTGTGCAGCGTCAGCGCGTGGTAGCGATGGCGCCAGTTGTCGCCGATCCGCGCCTCGCGGTCGACGATCAGGGTGTCGACGTTCAACTGCTTGAGGCGGGCGGCGATCGCAAGGCCGGCTTGTCCGCCGCCGACCACCAGCACGACCGGGTCGCGATCGGCATATTCGGCCGCGGCCTTGCGCAGGTCGAGCCAGTTGGGGCCACGAAAATCCCGCGAATAGGCCTGTCCGCGGGGGCGCGATACGCCGAGCTGTTCTTCGAAGCCCTTCAATTCCTCGAGCGCGGTCAGCAAGGTCCAGGCCTTCAGCCGGTTGCCGTCGCCGGCATCCGGGATCAGCCGCAGGATCCCGCTGCCGCGGCCGGTAGCGGTTTCGAATCTGAAGATCGCTTCGATGCAGTCGGTGCCCGCGCGCGTCACCTTGCGCGGCGCGGTACGAGTGGGATCGATGGCAAGGTTCGCGAGCGACGCACGGGGCGCAAGGGCTCTCAATCCTTCCAGGATCGCATCGCGGCCATTGATCGTCTGCAGCGTCCAGCTCAGCGCCAGCGCGTCGCGCCAATAGCTGTCGGGAACGAACAGGGATCTCAGTTCGCCGCCGCCGCCGGGCGCGCCAAGCGCGTTCTCAAACTGCGCCAGCCAATTTTCGGCAGCGATCGAAATGTCCGATGTCTTGTCCAGCATGCGCGTTTCTCTTCGCCAGCCGTCTGCGCGGCGTTTCCCTTGAGGGCAAGCCTATACCGTCCGGGATGGCGCAGAAAGGGCGCGATCAGATGCCGGCTATTCCGCAAGCGACAGGATGTGGCCCTGATCAGGCGGAACGCGGCCGTTCAGGGTATCGAGATAGACCTGCTGCACGGCCGCCGGCCCGCGGCCTTCGGTCACGGTGAGCCACTGGTCCAGCTTCGGGGCGAAGCCCGACCATGCCGAGCCGAACCGCGCGTCGACGCCGCCGGGGCCCCATTCCTTGGCGCGCTTGCGGATCTGGTCGGGCGCGAAGAACCAGCTCGGTTTGGCGCCGGGCAAATTCCCTTCGACGCCGGAAGCGTCGTGATGGGTGAGCCCGATACGGCCGGAATATTTCATCCGGTCGCCGAAATGCCGGTGCAGCGTCTCGCGCAACGCGCCGTTGCCCGCCATGTCCACATAGGCGACCGGCGAGTCCGCCGGCAGCGAGGTCACGCGGTCGTAGGTCACGACCTCGTCGTAGCAGCCGAGGGATTCGACGAAGGCGGTGTTGCCTGCCGAGGTCAGCCCGATCACCCGGGCCGGCTTGCGCAGCGTGTGCAGCAGATGCGCGAGGCCAAACGCAGTCTTGCTGGAGGCGCTGGAGAGCAGCACGCTGCGTGCGCCGAACAAATCGTTCTCCGCGAGATAGTCGTCGACCAGGAACGACAGCATGAACAGTGGCCGCAGCAGCGCCTGATAGTCGCCCTGCCGCCCGGTGAAGGCGGGGTCGCCGCTGACGCGGGCATAGGCGTTGTAGACCGGCGCCACCCCTTGCCGGTGCGCGGCGGCATCGCGCAGGCCGCGCTTGCTGACGTCGGCGGCCTCGATCACCAGATGCGACGCCATCGGGAAATAGCCGAACAGCCGTTCTCCGGTTGCGATGCCCGGATGGCGCGAGCCGATCACCTCGCCAAATCCCCACACCGGGACGTTGCCGAAATTCTCCGGCGCTGGAAACAGCTGCCAGTATTTCAGCTGCTCGCCGAGAACGGCGTAGGTGATGTTGTTGGCGGTGAAGGCGAAGCGATCGACCTTGACCAGCAGCGCGTCATCGGGCAGCGCGGCGGCATCAGGCAGTTGCGTCTCGATGAACTTGCACTGCTGCAGATCATTGCGCGCGACGACGAAGTCGGTGGATTTCATGGCTTTGATCCCGGCGTTGTTCCTGCCGGCGATCATTGCCTGCGCCGATGACGGTTTTGCAACAGCTATCTTGTTTGAAACGGCGTTCGGTTTTTCGCACCCGCGATCACGTGGCGGCGCGGAGGCTGCCTTCCTTGTGGAGATCGCGAAGCTTGCGTTTGAAAATCTTGCCGCTGGCCTCGCGCGGCAGTGCGTCGAGAAACTGGATGTCCTTCGGCACCTTGAAATTGGCGAGATGTCCGCGCAGGAACTGCTGTACCGCAGCGGACGACAGCACCGCGCCCGGTTCCTTCTCGATGCAGGCGAACAGCCGCTCACCGAATTCGTCGTCGGGAACTCCGAACACCGCGCAGTCGCGCACGCCGGTCATGCCGATCAGCGCGTTCTCGATTTCGGCGGGATAGATGTTGACGCCGCCCGAGATCACCATGTCGCGCTTGCGGTCGCACAGGAACAGATAGCCGTCCTCGTCGAGGTAGCCGACGTCGCCGACGCTGACCAGGCCGTCGCGCCCGGCCTCGGCGCGCGCCTCGGCCTTGCCGTGATAGTCGAAATCCGAGGTCGCGGTCTGCCGCATGAAGATTTCGCCGGGCTCGTTGACGGCGCATGGCTCGCCGTCGGCGCGGAAGGTCCTGACGATGCCGCCCTCGATCGCGCGGCCGACGGTGCCGGGCTTTCGGAGCGCCTCCTCGGCCGAGTGCCACACCGGAATCCCGGTTTCGGTCGAGCCGAAATATTCGTGCACCACCGGTCCCCACCAGTCGATCATCGCGCGCTTGACCTGTGGCGGGCAGGGCGCAGCTCCATGGACGATGAAGCGCAGCGACGACAGATCGTAGCGGCGTTTCACTTCCTCCGGCAGCCGCAACAGCCGCACGAACATGGTCGGCACCATATGCATGTGGGTGACGCCGTGGCGCGCGATCAGCTGCAGCATTTCCTCGGGGTCGAAGCGAGGCTCGAGCACGATCCGGCAGCCGTTACGGAACGCCAGCATGCCGTAGGAGTTCGGCGCCGAATGGTACATCGGGCCGTTCATCAGGATGACCTGATCGTCGTTCGGCTTGATGCCGTAGGCGATGGCGCCGACCCGCGCCGATGCCGCGAGCTGTTCGGGCCGCATCGGCTTGCGGCGCACGCCCTTGGGCTGGCCGGTGGTGCCGGAGGTATAGAACATCGGCGAGGCGCCGATCGGTGCTTCCTGCGATGGCGTGTGGCTGTCGCGCCAGGAGTACCAGTCCGTCATGCCGTCGGGAATTTTCGCCAGCGCCAACGCGACGTTGAACGCCGCGGCGATTGCAGGCGGGGTTTCCACCACCAGCAGCCGCAAATGATCGGGCAGGCCATCGCGAATCTGCGGCAGCAGGTCGGCGTGGCAGACCAGGATGTCGGCGCCGCTGTCGGCCAGGATGTAGCCGACCTCTTCGGCCTTCAGATGCCAGTTGATCGGCACCACCGGGCTGCCGAGCGCCGCCGCGGCGCCGGCGACCTCGAAGAACGCGAAATCGTTGCGCAGCATCATGGCGACCGGCGCACCGTCGCGCAGGCCGAGCGTCCGTAAGCCGGTCGCCGCCTTGGCGATGCGGGCGTGAATCTCGGGATAGCTGATGCTGCGGTCGCCGCTGATGATCATGGTCGCTTCCTGGGGCCTGGACATCTTTCGAGACGTGTTGCTTGGCGATGCTCTTCTCCCCTCCCTCCACGCGCTCTTGCGCGTGGCGGGAGGGGAGAAAACAGAGCAAAGCGTTCTAGCGGTCGTCCAGAATTTCGCCGAAGCCGACCCAGCTCTTGCCGTTGAAGCGCCGCAACCGCAACTGCTGGAACGGCAGGTAGTCGTCGGGACCGGTCGACACCGCTATTCCCGGCAGCAGCATCGGCAGCGAAAGCCCGTGAAGCGAGGTGGCCTGTTTCAAGATGTTCTCGCGGCTGAGGTCGTCCTTGCATGCCTTCAGAACGTTCATCAGAAGGCTGGCATAGTGATAGCCCGCGGCGTAGTTCGAATTGTTCAGGTCGGCATTGGGCATGTATTGCTTCATGAAGGCAAAGTATTCCTTCACCCCGGCGTCGCCAGCCCATTGAGCGTCGAGCGTGTCCTTCTGGTTGCTCGACGAGATCAGGCCGACGGCGTTTTCCAGTCCGGCCGGCGCCAGGAACGAGATCGATGACGCCGAGGTCGGCACGAAGAACAGATCGGGTTTCCAGTTGAGTTCGGCCGTGCCCTTGATCATCTGCGAGGTGAATTTACCGAGCACCACGCCGAACATCACATTGGCGCCGGAAGCTTTCAGCGTCGCGAGTTGCGAACTGATGGTCGGCGCGCTGGTTTCATAAGTCGCCTCAGAGACGATCATGGTCGCCGCCTTGGCTCCCAGCCCGCGCTTGAAACCGGCGACATAGTCGCGGCCGAAATCGTCATTCTGCGACAGGATCGCGATTTTGGCGTCCGGCTTGGCTTGCAGGATGTATTTGGCGTAGACGACGCCTTCGGATTCGTAGGCCGCCATTCCCGGCATGGTCCATGGAAAATTCTTCGGGTCGGCCCATTTGGTCGCGCCGCTCAGCACGAAAAGTTGCGGCACTTTCTTGCTGTTGAGGTAGCGATGCACGGCGTTGTTGGTGGCGGTTCCGAGCGAACCGAACATCATCAACACTTCATCCTGTTCCACCAGCTTGCGGGTCTGCTCGACCGTCTTCGGAGGCGAATAGGCATCGTCGAGGCTGATGAATTTCACCTTGCGGCCATTGATGCCACCCTCGGCGTTGACCTTCTCGAAAAAGGCTTCCTGCGCCCGTCCGATAATGCTGAAACCGGATGCCGGGCCGCTGTAGGGCAGGGTCTGCCCGATGCGGATCTCGCCTTTCGCGCCGTCGTCGGCGGCGGCCGTTACGATGCCGCCCAAGATGATGCCGCTCAAGCCGAACGCGATAGCCAATGCAGGTCGCGACAGTCTCATCGTCCCACTCCCTCTGTTTGATCTGTTTTCTTTGAAACCGGATCGCGCTCAGGCGCGCGCCCGCTTGAGAAATTCCACGCTGGCTTCGGCGAACTCGGCTTTCAGGCGATCCACCAGTTCGGCGACCGGCGGTGCGTCGGCGATCAGGCCGATGCCCTGGCCCGAGCCCCAGATGTCGCGCCACGCCTTGGCCTTGGTATTGCCGCCGGAGCCGAAATTCATTTTCGTCTTGTCGGCGACCGGCAGGTTGTCCGGATCGAGACCCGCGGCCACGATCGACGGCCCCAGATAGTTGCCGTGCACGCCGGTGAACAGGTTCGAATAGACGATATCGTGCGCGGCGTATTCCGTCAGCGCGGCCTTGTAGGCCGGATCGGCATTCGCCTCCTGGGTGGCGATGAAGCGGGTGCCCATATAGGCGAGGTCGGCGCCGAGCGCGAGCGC
>JBAQER010000106.1:0-13506 GCA_049286845.1 Bradyrhizobium sp. | reverse complement strand
CCTGGGGATCGGCGAACACTTCCGCCAGATTGTAGATTGGGCCGGCCGGAACGCCGAGCGCGATCAGCTCCTGCGTCCATTCGATCTTGGAGCGCTGCCTGAGCTTGTCCTCCATCAGCGCCTTTAGCTGATCGCGATTGGCAAACCGCGCGGTATTGTCGATGAAGCGCGGGTCATTAATCAACGCCTCTAGCCCGAGGCATTCGGCCAGATTGCGCCACATTTCCTGCGTCGCCGTCGCGATATTGAGCGGGCCATCGCGCGTTTGATAGGTGCCGTAGGGCGCGATCACCGGATGGGCGTTGCCGTTCGGCGCGGGAATCTCGCCCAGGGAAAGATGGCGCTGCGCCTGCACATTGAGGAGACCGACGAGACCCGCCAGCAGCGAGGTTTCGACATGCTGGCCGACGCCGTTGGCGTGGCGCGCGATCACCGCGCCGAGCACGCCGAGCGCGGCCCACATGCCCGCCGTGGAATCGCCGATCGCCACGCCGACCCGCATCGGGCCGGATTCAATGGTGCCCGTCAGGCTCATCAGCCCCGAATATCCCTGTGCGATCTGATCGAATCCCGGCCATTGGCCGGCGGGGCCCGAACTGCCAAAACCCGCGACGCTTGCCATGATCAGGCGCGGGTTCTCCGCGCGCAGCGACCCGTAGCCAAGCCCCATCGCTTCTATCGTGCCCGGCTTGAAATTCTCAACCAGCACGTCCGCGCTACGCACCAGCTCGCTAATAAGGGCGAGCCCCTCCGGCTTTCGAAAGTCTACCGCGATGCCTCGCTTGTTGCGGTTGGTACTGAGAAAGTAGGTGCTCACGCCGTGGTCGAACGGACCCCACGCGCGACTCATCTCGCCGTCCGGCAAGGGTTCGATCTTGACGATATCGGCGCCGAGGTCGGCCAGGATCATGGAGCAGAACGGCCCTGACAATGCGCGCGTCAGGTCGATCACGCGCAGGCCCGCAAGCGGCGTCGTCACGAATTGGTTCCTTTCGTCGTCGGCATGACTGCGCCTATCCCATCAGAATCTTCGGCAGCCACATGGCAATACCTGGAAAAAGACAGATCAAAACCACGGCGACGATCATGATGGCGACAAAGGGCAGCGTGCCCCACAGCACATCACGGAACGGAATGTCCGGGGCGATATTCTTGATCACGAACAAATTGAGACCGACAGGCGGATGGATCAGTCCCATCTCCATCACGATGGTCATGACGACGCCAAACCAGATTAGGTCGAAGCCAGCGCTGCGTAACGGCGGAAGGATGATCGGCGCCGTCATCAGGATGATGCTCACCGGCGGCAGGAAGAAGCCAAGCACGACAACCATCATGAGAATGGCCATCAGCAACAACCATGGCGACAGATGGTTGGCGACAATCCATTCGGCGGCGCTCTGGGAGATGTGGAGATAACTCATCACCATCGAATAGAGCAGCGACATGCCGACAATCATCAGCAGCATTGTCGATTCGCGCACAGAGGCAACGAGCAGCGGACGCAGGTCCGAAAAGCGCCAGGCGCCGTAGATGATGGCGATCAACGCGAGCGCCAGAACGGCGCCAAGCCCCGCCGTCTCGCCCGGGCTTGCAAAGCCGCCGTACAGAGCGCCCATCACGCCGAGCAGAAGGATCAGGAACGGCAGAATACGCGGCAGGGCCGAAATGCGCTGGGCCATGGTATAAGTGTCCCTGCGCAGGATCGGATGTTCGACGCCGGCGTGGACGGCATCGCGATATTCCTTGCGAAAGCGCGCGACGGCGTAGACGGCAAACATCCCGCTCAGCAGCATGCCGGGACCAAGGCCCGCGAGAAACAGCCGGCCGAGCGATTGTTCCGACGCCACGGCATAAAGTATCATGGTGATCGA
This sequence comes from Bradyrhizobium sp., assembly GCA_049286845.1. Classification (GTDB taxonomy): domain Bacteria; phylum Pseudomonadota; class Alphaproteobacteria; order Rhizobiales; family Xanthobacteraceae; genus Bradyrhizobium. The sequence goes on along the minus strand of JBAQER010000106.1, from coordinate 11,632 downwards.
AGGCGGCAGCAGGATGCCCAGCGTGCCTCCGGCGGCGATGATGCCGGCGGCCAGACCCGGCGAATAACCGCGCCGCCGCATTTCCGGAATGCCGGCGCTGCCGATCGCCGAACAGGTGGCCGCGCTCGATCCCGCCATCGCTGCGAACAGCGTGCAGGCGGCGACATTGGCGACGCCGAGACCGCCGGGCACCCGATTGAGCCATATGTAGAGCGCATTGTAGAGATCGGCGCCTGCGCGGGACCGGCCGATCGCCGCGCCCTTGAGGATGAACAGCGGGATCGTCAGCAACGTAATGTTCGCGATCTCCTGATAGACGTTCTGCGCCACCGTGCCGAGCGAGGCCACCGGCATGAAACCGATCATGAAGGCGACCGCTACCGCGCCGAGCGCAAACGCAATCGGTACCCCGGCAAACAGGATCACGAGCGTGGCGCCGCCATAGAGCATGCCGATCGTCAGCGGGTTCACGCGCGCGCTCTCCTCTTGCCGCCGAATGCCTGGCCGAGCTGCACGACGAGACGCAGCGTCAGCAAGCTCATGCCCGCAGTCATCAGCGAATACGGAATCCAGAGTGGCGGTGCCCAGGCGGAATCCGTGACCCGGCCGTCGTCGATCGCTTCGAGCAGCAATAACCACGACTGCCAGGTGAAGAACGCGCAGAACAGAAAGCAGATAATGTCCGAGACGATCTCCCGCATGCGCTCGATCGATTCCGGCAGAAAGCCCTCGATCGCCTCGATCGCGATATGCCCACGCATCGACTGCACATAGGACGCCGACAGAAAGGTCGCGCCGACCAGTAGGAATACGGCCATTTCATCCTGCCAGTCGGTCGAGGAATGCAACACATAGCGAACCGCGATCGAATAGGTCAGCACCAGCCCGGCCGCGATCGTCGCCAGCGCGCAGGCCGAAACCAGCACGCGGTCGAGCGCGTCGAGAACGCGGACGAATCCACTCAGAGGATTTGAGCCGCGCACGTCCGTCCGCTCCGGAAACCCCGTCAAACCTCCTCCGCCATCTTCAGGAACCGCGCCGTGTTCGCGGAACGCGCGGCGAAATCCTTCCATGCGCTCTCGCGGGCCACGGCGCGCCACTGGTCGAGCGAGGCCTGATCCATCTCCTTCACGGTCGCGCCGGCCTTGGCGTAGACGTCCGCGAGCCGCTTGTCGTCGGCCTTGGAGCCTTCGAGGCCGAACGGCTCGAGTTCCTCGCCCACCTCGGTGAGCAGCTTCTGCTGGTCCGGCGGCAGCGAGTCGAAGATCGACTTCGACATCAGCAGCGGCTCGAGTACGAAGAAGAAGCTGCGGCCGCCGGCGGCAGTGAGGCCCTTGCTAAGCTCCTCCAGCTTGAAGGAGATTAGGCTCGTCGAGCTGGTTGCGGCGGCGTCGATCGCACCGGTCTGCATGGAAATGTAGATTTCGTTGGAGGGCATGTTGCTCGTCGCCGCGCCCGCGGCCTTGAACATCATGTCCATCTCGCGGCTGCCACCCCTGATCTTCAGCCCCTTCGCATCATCGGGTTTGACGATAGGCGCGCCGCGCGAGGCGATGCCGCCGGACTGCCACATCCAGGTCAGCAGTTTCACGCCCTTGGCCTCCAGAATGGCCGTCATCTCCCGGCCGATCGGCGCCTTCTTCCAGCGATAACCCTGCTCATAACTCGTCACGACCGCCGGCATGAATGTGATATTGAGTTCGGGAATCTCGCCGCCGGCGTAGGTCGTGGGATACAGGCTGAGGTCGAGCGCCCCCTTTTTCAGCGCGTCAAACTGGGCGAAGGTCTTCATCAGCGACGAATTCGGATAGATCTCGAACTTCAGCGCACCCTTGCTGCGCTTCTCGACTTCCTCCGCAAACTTGCGGCAGACACGGTCGCGAAAATCGCCCCCGTCGGCGCCCGAACCGGGAAACTGATGCGATATCTTCAGCGTCCGCGTGTCAGCGCGCGCGCTGCACGTCAGGCCAATGATCGCCGGAGCCACCATGGCGCCAAGCGCCGCACGTCGAGTAATGCCATTTGTCATGTTTAAGATCCTCCCTATGTTGCCTTTCCGCCGGCAGGTCTTTCACCTGTCTTGCACGGTCGGGTTCCTGCGTTGACGTTCGTTGCTTACGTTCTTCGTCTTCTCCTGTTCACGTCGGCTGCGCCGTCGTTATACGCGGCTCTGCGAGGCGGCGCACTACCGTCTCGTAGAGCGAGGCGAGTGGCTCGCGGAGAACCTCGGCTGGCAGTTCCTCGAACACTTCGCTGACGCGTCGCGCCACGAGGCTGCCGACGTGCTGCGCGCGGCGGCTTTCGAGCCGGCCGGCGGTACCCGGCCTGTTCGCCAGCCACGCCTGGTGCCGGTCGATTTCGGCGGCGAGCGCCTCGATGCTGGCGGGGGCATTGAGCGATGTCGGCACGATCGGCGGCGTCCAGCCCTCGTCATCCTCGCCGCGCTTTTTCACCACTGCCGCAAGTTCGGCGGCCAGTTGCCGCGCGCCGGGCTGGTCGGACTTGTTGACAACGACAATGTCGGCGGTCTCGAGAATACCGCCTTTCATCGCCTGAATCTGGTCGCCGGCGCCGGGCATCAGCACGAGAAGGATGGTATCGACGACATGGCGCACGGCGTATTCAACCTGGCCGACGCCGACGGTTTCGAGAATGGCTTCCGCGAAGCCGGCGCGTTCCACGATCTCCAGCATATCCGGCAGATTGTCGGCGAGACCGTCGTGACTTCGCCGGCTGGCGAGCGAGCGAATGTAGACACGCGGGTTCTGCGCGAGGTCCTCCATGCGTATCCGGTCGCCGAGGATGGCGCCGCCGCTGACCGGGCTGGTTGGATCGATCGCCAGGATTGCGATATCGCCTCCCCTCTGAAGACGGCGACGGGCGAGCGCTGCGATCAGGCTACTCTTGCCGGCGCCGGGCGGGCCTGTGACGCCGATGCGACTGCACAAGCCTGCGCTGCCCTGCGCCGTCAGCAGCACGTCCGCGACCGAGGCATTCGCCGCGCGGGTCAGCGCTTTCGACATCGTGCGCCGCTGATCGCTGGTACGCGCGCTCATGACGTCACGGCCGGCAAGAGGAGATCGTTGTGCTCGCCAAGCAACGGCGGCGGCCGGAACGCCTCGGTTGCGCCCGTCTTCACGGGATTGCCGATCGAGCGGATCGTCCCGCCCGGAGTCGCGATTTCGACGACCATGTTGCGGGACTGCGTCTGCTCGCTCGCTAAGGCGTGTTCGAGCGTGCTTACTTCGGCGGCCACCACACCCAGCGGCACCAGGCGGCTCATCCAGTCCTGCGCGGTAGAACCCTGCAGCACCGCGGCAATCGCCTCGATCACCGCGTCGCGATTGGCGCGCCGCGCCTCCATCGAGGCGAACCTTTCGTCCGTCAGCCATTGCGGTTGGCCGGCTTCGAGGCTGAACTTGCGCCAGAAGTCGTCGTGCGTGATGAACAGGGTCAGCCAGCCATCGAGCGTCGGAAACACCTGCGCGGGAACCATATAGGGATGCGCGGAATGCGCGTAACGGCGCGGCTTGACGCCCGAATTGAGCCAAGCGGCGGCGATGTAGTTCAGCTGCGAAAGCATCACATCGTACATTGCAACGTCGACCTGGCCACCCTGCCGCTGCACCAGCTTGGCGACGAGCCCGAGCGCACCCATCATGCCCGCGGAATTGTCGACCGCCGAATAGCCGGTCTTGGTCGGCGGGCTGTCCGGCTCGCCCGTCAATTCCATCACGCCGGTCATGGCCTGGATCACATAGTCGTAGGCGGGGCGATCGGCGTAGGGACTGTCGATGCCGAATCCGGTCAGGGCGACGCAAACCAGCGCCGGATTGACCTCGCGCAGGGCCTCATAGGTCAGGCCGAGCTTGCGGATCGCCGACGGACGCAGATTGGTAACCAGCGCATGCGCGTCGCGCGCCAGCGCGTGCAGCTGGGACTGTCCCTTGGGAGATCCGAGATCGATCACCACACTGCGCTTGTTGCGGTTGAGGCAGGCGAAATATTCGTTGTGCGGCCCGATGAAGTTCGGGCTGACCTTGCGCGCAATATCGCCGCCGGGCGGTTCGATCTTGATCACGTCGGCGCCGAGATCCGCAAGCAGCAGCCCGGAATAGGGACCGGCCAGCATGTGGCCGATCTCGAGGATCTGTATGCCGCGCAACGGCCCGCTCATTTCAGCGTCCTTGCAATCGAGGCGACGACGTCGGCCAGCGGCATTTCGCTGGTGTAGATCTGCTTCACCCCCAGCGCGAAAAGATCCGGCCAGTCTTCGGCCGGAATCGTGCCGCCGAGAAACAACGGAATGTCGCCGGCACCGATCGCCTCCAGGCTGGCACGCGTCTGCCGGACCAGGTCGCGGTGGCTGCCCGACAGCACGCTGAGGCCCACCGCGTCGACGTCCTCGTCGACGGCGACCCGCGCGACATAGTCCGGCGTCTAGCGCAGGCCGGTGTAGATCACCTCGGCGCCGGCGTCGCGCAACGCCAGCGCGATCACTTTCGCGCCGACGTCGTGGCCGTCGAGGCCGGGCTTGGCGATCAGAATGCGCTTGCCCTTGAGCGGCGCAGCGGCGGATATGGTGGTCATAGCCCGACTGGCTCCTGGAAATTGCCCCAGCGACCCTTCAGCCGCTCGACGATCTCGCCGACGGTCGCATAGGCGTGCGCACAATCGACGAGATAGGGCATGAGGTTTTCGCGGTCGTTCTCGCTGGCCTTCGACAGCCGCGCCAGTTCGCGCTCGACCGCGCCATTGTCGCGGCGCGCGCGCAGCGCCTCGAATTTCTCGGTCACCCGCTGCGCCACCGCCGGATCGAGCCGGAATACCTCGCCGGTCGGCGCGCCCTCGCCCGAACGGGCAAACGCGTTGACGCCGACGATGATGGTCTTGCGGCTGTCGACGTTCTTCTTCCGCTCGAGCGCGCGCTCGGCGATCTTCGATTGCATCCAGCCATCCTCGATGGCCTTGACGACGCCGCCATAGGCATCGATCTCGTCCATCACGCGGATCATTTCCTGTTCCATCCGGTCGGTGAGGCATTCGACCAGGTGGCTGCCGCCCAGGGGATCGACGGTCTTGGCGATGCCGCTTTCATAGGCCACGACCTGCTGCGTGCGCAGCGCAAGCTCCGCGGCGAACTCGGTCGGGATCTGGAACGCTTCGTCATAGGCGGCCGTGAAAATCGACTGCGCGCCGCCGAGCACCGCGGCCATGGTCTCGATCGCGACGCGCATCACGTTGTTGTAGGGCTGCGCCGCCGTGAGCGAGGAGCCGCCGCAGACGACGCCGAAGCGGAACATCAACGCCTTGTCGTCGGTCACGCCGTAGCGTTCCCGCAACAGCCGCGCCCACAGGCGACGCCCGGCGCGGAACTTGCAGACCTCTTCGAAGAAATCCATGTGCACGTAGAAGAAGAAGCTGAGGCGCTTGGCGAACTTCGCGACGTCGCCGCCGCGCCCGATCAGCTCATCGACATAAGCGAGCCCGTTGGCGAGCGTATAGGCCATTTCCTCGACCGCCGTGGAGCCGGCGTCGCGCACATGCGCGCCGGCGATCGAGATCGGATTGAACCGCGGCGTCACGTCATTGGCGTAAAGGATCGAATCTGCGATCAGCCGCATCGACGGACGCACCGGAAAGATCCAGGTGCCGCGCGCCACATATTCCTTCAGGATGTCGTTCTGGATCGTGCCGGTGAGTTTCGAGCGCGGCACGCCTTGCTTGTCGGCACAGGCGACGTACATCGCGTAGATGATCGCGGCCGTGCCGTTGATGGTAAAGGACGTCGATATCTTCGCAAGATCGATACCGTCGAACAGGATCTCCATCTCCGAAAGATTGGAGAGCGAGACGCCGACCTTGCCGACCTCCGGACGCGCGATCGGGTCGACCGGGTCGTAGCCGCATTGCGTCGGCAGATCGAGCGCCACGGACAGGCCGGTCTGGCCCTGATCGAGCAGGAACTTGTAGCGCTGGTTGGAATCCTCGGCGCTGCCGAACCCGGCATATTGCCGCATCGTCCACATGCGACCGCGGAAGCCGTCAGGGAAAATGCCCCGCGTGAACGGATATTCGCCGGGCAGGCTGTCGTCGGAAGCATGATCGCGCGCGGTCGCGACCAGCGGCAGCTCGATGCCCGACGGCGTCGTCGGCGCCGCGATCGTTTCGTCCCACGGCGATTGCTGAATGGTTGAAACCGACACCAACGCCTCCCGTGATTGCTACTTTCTTGAACCGGCCATCTTGGCGACGGCGGTCCAGTGATCGTCGTGCACCCAGGCCGCAGCGAAACGCGCGCCTTCGCGCACCGCCCGCTCTTCCGCCGAGCCGCCGAAACGATGCATGACAGCGAGCGACTTGATGGCGCGCATCACCTGCGGCGGCTGCGTCATCTGCGCCACATAGGATTTGACGAAATCGTCTGCGGCCGGCCCCTCGGGCGCCACGGCGTCGACCAGCCCCTGCCGCTGCGCGTCCGCCGCACTGAGCACTTCGGCCGTGGCCAGCAGCCTCAGCGCGCGGCTCGGACCCACGATGTTGAACAGATCGGTGCCGCCGCCCCACGCCGTCGCGATATTGAGCTTCGCCTGCAGGAAGCCGATGCGCGCATGCGCCAGCGCGACGCGCAGGTCGCAAGCCATGGCGAGCTCGGCGCCGCCGCCGAGCGCATCGCCGTTCACCACGGCGACGACGGGAACGGGAAAGCGGCGGATCGTATCGAGCGCCGCCCGGGTGCGCGCCGCGAAAGCGACGGCGTCGGGCTCTTCGCGCAGGGATTCCAGCTCCTTCAGGTCGCCTCCCGATGCGAAGGCCTTTTCGCCCGCACCGGTGAGAACCGCGACGGACACGTCATCGCGCGCGGACCATCTGGAAAAGGTCGCGCCGATCGCCGCGATCAGCGCATTGCTGAGCGCATTGCGCTTCTCGGGACGCGACAGCGTGACGTGCAGCACGCCATCCGCGAAGGTCGTGGCGACCAGCTCACTCACAGATCCCTCTCGATCTGTCTGCAGATTTCCGCCAGCCGGCGCTGGTGATCGGCGATTTGCTCGGTCATGCGGTGCATCGGGCCGGCAACCGCAATGCCGTAGATGTCGCCGGCGACCTTCACCGGCATGGCGACGGCCATGACGTCGGCCACGTTCTCGCCGCGCGTGATCGAATAGCCCTGCGCCGCGCTGCGTTCGATTTCCTCGACCAGCCGCGCGCGATCGGTGATGGTTGCATCCGTCATCGCATCGAGCGGCAACTTGGCCAGCACGTCGGCGCGTGCACGCGGTTTCATCGTGGCCAGCAACGTCTTGCCGATCGAACTGGAATGCAGCAGCTTCAGATCGCCGGGCCGCGCGGTGTAGCGGATGTTCTGCGGACCTTCGAGCACGGCAAGGTAGATCACGCGGCCGCCCTGCTCCTTGCCGAGGATGGCGGTCTCCTGGGTCTGATCACGCAACGCCTCCAGCCGCGGCATGATCCGCCGCAGCCAGGGCTCACTCGCGGCGATCGACGAGGCGACGTCGTACATCTTTCGGGTTGGATAGATCTGCCGGCGCGGCCCGACGCCGAACAGAAACCCCCGCCCTTTCAGCGCCCGCACCAGGTTGAAACAGCTCGACAACGGTGCATCCAGCGCCGCCGCCACCTCTGACAAGGTGAGCGGCCGCTGCTCCCGCGCAAACAGCTCGAAGACGTCCAGGGTACGGCTGGCTGATTTTACATCCATGAAACATATTTCAACATATTGTAGAAATCGAGTCAATCCGTTAAGCTGAATGGGCCTGAGGTCCGTAGCGGAGGCGAATTTGACGGGATTTCGGACGTACGGGGCGGCTGCGGAACTTTGGGTCGCCGATCGCGGACGACGGCGATCGCGCGTCCATATGCGCCACGCGGCGAGGGGTTAGGCGCGATGGCGCGGGTGGGAACAGAAAGCAAAGCGCTGATTCTGCTGGTGACTTTTTTTCCGCAATGCGTCGTCCCCATGCTGAGCATGACGCCGCCCGTCATGGCCAGCCAGATCGCCCTCTCTCTCGGCCTTTCGCCACAGATCGCCGGTGTCTATGTCGGGCTGGTCTACGCCGGCGCGATCCTCAGCAGCTCCTTCTCGGCCTCGCTGATCACGCGGCTGGGCCCGCTGCGCACCAGTTTTGCGTGCGTGGTGACCGGCGGCGCCGGGCTCGCGCTACTAGCCGTTCCACATCTCGTCGCGTCCTTGTTGGCGACCGCCATCATCGGACTGAGCTACGGTCCGCTGACGCCGGCGAGTTCGCACGTGCTGGCGCGCTACCGCAGCGGCGCAGGCATGGCCTTCCTGGTTTCGGTGCGCCAGACCAGCGTGCCGATGGGCGGCGTGCTGGCCGGCCTCGTCGCGCCGCCGCTCGTTCTCGGATTGGGCTGGAACGCCGCCTGCGTGTCCATCGGCGGGGTAACCGCCGCGCTCGGGGCAGCCGTCTGGATCGTCGTGTCCGTGGTTCGCAACGAGCCACCGGACAAGCCGCACGGACATAGCGCCAGCCTTTTCGAGCCGGTACGCTTCATTTTCCGTCGCCCCGGCCTCGCCTCGCTTGCGACGAGTTCGGTCGTCTACGCGGCGATGCAACTGGTTCTGAGTTCGTTTCTCGTCGTCTATCTGACAAGCGCTGCAAGCCTGGATCTCGTGCTCGCCGGCGCGCTGCTGAGCGCCAGCCAGCTGGCCGGCGTGGCGGGCCGCCTCGGCTGGGGCTTCATCGCAGATCGGGTGGCGGCACCACGTCTACTGCTGCTTGGCATAGCGCTACTGATGGCAGTAGCTGCCGGGTTGATGAGCCTGTTTACGGCGGCATGGCCGGTGGGCGCGATCGCCGCCGTTGTCGTTTTACTTGGCGCCACCGCCAGCGGATGGAACGGCGTGTTCCTGGCGGAAATCATCCGCGACGTCAGGCCAGCGGAAGTCGGCCTCGCGACATCGGGAAGCCTGATGTTCACCTATTTGGGCATCGTGCTTGGACCGTCACTGTTCGGCGCGCTGGCGAGCGCAGTCGGTTTCCCGAAAGCATACATCGTCATGGGCGCGGCCGTGCTGCTAGGCGGCATCCTCGGAGCGTTCAGGCGTGCAGGTCCGTCAGGCAATGCGCGAGCCCGACCGTCCGATTTGCTTGGTTGATTTCTTTGAACCCGGCGCGCGAAGAGACCAAATGGCGGAGATTGTCCTCCGCCGCCAGATCGTGCGAAAACAGCTTTACACCAGAGGCACGAACCATAAGGGGACTGACGCAATGTCCTTTAAACTCAGTAGCCAAAGCTTTCGCGACGGCGACTACCTTTCCGAAGCTCATATACTCTCGAAAGATTTCGGCTTCGGTTGCGCGGGAGGCAATCAGTCTCCGCATCTGACGTGGTCGGGCGCGCCAGGCGGAACGAAAAGCTTCGCCGTAACCTGCTTTGACCCCGACGCTCCGACCGGCAGCGGCTTTTGGCACTGGCTGGTAGTGAATATCCCGGCCACTGCGACCGAATTGCAGCTCGATGCGGGCAACCCGCAGGCTGGCAAGCTCCCGGCGGGAGCTCTTCAAACGCGGACGGACTTCGGAAAGCCGGGTTACGGCGGTCCGTGTCCACCACCGAACGATCATCCGCACCGTTACATCTTTACGATATTTGCGGTGTCACAGGAAACGCTTCCTGTAACGCCTGATACCTCGGCAGCGATCGTTGGGTTCAACCTGAATTTCAGCACGCTCGCGAAGGCAACCTTGATGAGCTTGTTCAAGCGCTGAGAGTTCGCATCTCGCGCGAAACAGGTTTCATCCCATTGCTCGCGCACGGTCGGAGATTTAGATCACGCCGGAGATACGCAAATCATCAATCTCTGCGCTTAATTCGAGCGGAACTTTAAAGATCTCCTCGTTTTGGGCACCCAACCCTTCGCCGAGCCAACGAATCTGTCCGGGTGTTCCCGACAGGCGCGGCACAACCCCGGGAACGGCGATCGCAGCAAAAGTTGAAATCACCTCGGGATCCGGAAGCGAATGGGATTTCGCCTACCCGGGCCTTTGCGCCGCGCGGAATAGCGAGCACCTGGATCGTCATTCGGCTTCCCTTGTCAATTCAACTTGGACTCTCAGCGTTTCCCGGCACCGCCGCACGCGGAGAGTGGCGGAAATGGATAATGTTTTCGCGCTAATCCTACCCGCAGTCAGTGAGCTCCCGGGATGGTTCGCTATTTCAAATAACTATCGACTATTGAAGGATTCGCGCGGATATCCTTTGCGGATCCATTCAAATCAACACGGCCCCGTTGCAAGACGTAGGCGTCGTCCGCGGTTTCAAGCGCGAGCATGACCAACTGTTCGACGAGCAAGACCGCGAGGCCGTCATCGGCGAGCTGCCGAAGTGCGCGCAAGATCGCCGCGACAACTTGTGGGGCGAGGCCGAGCGACGGCTCACGAGCATCAGCAGCTTTGGCTGCATCATCAGCGCCCTACTGTACCTTGACAAACTACCGCTTTTTCGACCAGATCGATATCAAACGGTCGTCAGTTAGATCTTGAAAAAAGGGCTTTGATAAGCGTGAAGGTTCTGGTGCCGGTAAAGCGGGTGGTCGATTACAACGTCAAGGTCCGGGTCAAAAGCGACGGATCGGGCGTCGAACTGTCCAACGTCAAGATGTCGATGAATCCGTTCGATGAAATCGCCGTCGAGGAAGCGCTGCGGCTGAAAGAAGCCGGCAAGGCGACCGAGGTGGTGGTGGTATCGATCGGCCCCGCGCAGGCGGCCGAAACCATCCGGACTGGCCTCGCAATGGGCGCCGATCGCGGTATCCTGGTCAAGGCCGAGGGCAATGTCGAACCGTTGGCGGTCGCCAAGATTCTCAAGGCCATCGCCGACGAAGAAAAGCCCGGCCTGATCATTCTCGGCAAGCAGGCGATCGACGACGATTCGAACCAGACCGGCCAGATGCTGGCGGCGCTGCTCGGATGGTCGCAGGCGACCTTTGCCTCCAAGCTCGAAGTCGATGGAACCGATTTCAAGGTGACGCGCGAAGTCGACGGCGGCCTGCAGACCCTGAAACTCAAGGGCCCCGCGATCGTAACCACCGATCTGCGGCTGAACGAGCCTCGCTACGCCAGCCTGCCCAACATCATGAAGGCGAAGAAGAAGCCGATCGCCGACAAGAGCGCGTCCGATTATGGCGTCGACCTCACCGCCCATCTCGAGATCCTCAAGACATCCGAACCGCCGGGCCGCAAGGGAGGCGTCAAGGTCAAGGACGTCGCCGAACTGGTATCGAAGCTCAAGAATGAAGCCGGGGTTCTCTAGATGACCACGCTGTTGATTGCCGAACACGAACACGCCAACCTGAAGGACTCCACCAACAAGGCGCTGACGGCTGCGACCCAGCTCGGCGCCGAGGTCAATGTGCTGGTTGCCGGCGGCGGCGAGGGCACCAGGGCTGCGGCCGAAGCCGCGGCCAAGCTTGCCGGCGTCACCAAGGTTTTGGTCGCCGAGGGCGATGCCTATGCCCACGACCTGGCCGAGCCGCTCGCCGCGCTGATCGTGGCACTGGCCCCTGCCTATGACGCCTTCGTCGCGCCCGCGACCTCGCGCTTCAAGAACGTGATGCCGCGCGTCGCAGCGCTGCTCGACGTCATGC
>JBAQER010000105.1:0-2869 GCA_049286845.1 Bradyrhizobium sp. | reverse complement strand
TCGATGCGCTCGATGCATTGCCCCTGTCGCAAATCACGCAGTCGCCGACCTACAAGGTTCATGCTAGCGAGACCTTCGGCAAGGATACTCTCACCATCTACGAGCGCGCGTAATGTTCACCGGCATTGTCACCGACATCGGCGAGATCGTCAGCCTGACGCCGACCGCGCAGGGGCAATTGCATCGCCTGCGCGTCGCCTGCCGCTACGACCGCTCAACCATCGCCGACGGCGCCTCGATCGCCTGCAACGGCGTCTGCCTGACGGTCGTGGCCACCGGCGTGGAGCAGGGCAAGACCTGGTTCGAAGTCGACACCGCCGCCGAAACGCTGCGCATGACCACCGCGAAGCACTGGGTGACGGGAACCAGACTCAACCTGGAGCGCGCCCTGAAGATCGGCGACGAACTCGGCGGCCATATCGTCGCTGGCCATGCCGATGGCGTCGCCACCATCGTCAAACGCGACGACCTGCCCGACATGGCGCGGTTCGAGCTCTCCACCGTGCGCGAACTGGCGCGCTTCATCGCCGTAAAGGGCTCGGTGACGCTGGATGGCGTATCGCTGACGGTGAATACCGTCGACGACGTGGTGTTTTCGGTGCTGATCATTCCGCACACGCTCGCTGTGACGACGCTGCAAGGCTGGCGCGCCGGCAGCGAGGTCAATCTCGAGGTCGACCTGATGGCGCGCTACGCCGCCCGGCTGTCGGAAATGAAGTAGACGCGGCCCTTGGCTTTGCCGGTGACCGCGCCTAAAACGCCCACCAACCCCTCATGGTGAGGAGGCGCTTGCGCCGTCTCGAACCATGAGCCCGGAAATACCCTCATCCTTCGAGATGCGGCCAAGCGGCCGCTCCTCAGGATGAGGGGCACCGATCGAAACGGAAGGATTCAATGGCAGACGCGCGTCGCGCACCCCTGAAGGACCAGACCGACATCTCCGGCGCACGCGCGCTGATCGTCGAGGCGCGTTTCTATGACGACATCCAGGATGCGCTGCTGGAAGGCGCGGTCGCGGAGTTGAAAGCCGCCGGGGTCAGCCACGATGTCATCACGGTGCCCGGCGCGCTGGAAGTTCCGGCCGCGATCGCGATCGCGCTCGATGCCGCCGAGAACAACGGAAAGCCCTATGATGCGGCGATTGCGCTCGGCTGCGTGGTGCGCGGCGACACCATCCATTTCGAAATCGTCTCGATCGAATCCTCGCGGGCGCTGATGGACCTCGCGGTGGCGAGAAAATTCCCGCTGGGCAACGGCATCATCACCGTCAACACCGACGCGCAGGCATGGGCGCGGGCGAGCGCCAGCGAACTCAACAAGGGCGGCGACGCCGCGCGCGCGGCATTGGCGATGCTGCGAATCAAGCGCCGTCTGGCCAGGGCCTGATCATGGCGGATAGCAAGAACAAGAGCCCGGACAAGAAGGCCAACCGGCGCGGCGCGGCGCGGCTCGCAGCCGTGCAGGCGCTCTACCAGATGGACATCGGCGGCGCCGGGATCAACGACATCTTCGCCGAGTTCGAGAGCCACTGGCTCGGCAACGAGGTCGAGGGCGATACCTATCTGCCGGCCGAAGCCGCATTCTTCAAGGACGTTGTCGCCGGCGTGGTGCGCGACCAGTCGAAACTCGATCCGCTGATCGACGAGGCGCTGTCGAAGGGCTGGCCGCTGAAGCGGATCGATGCCATCTTGCGCGCGGTGTTGCGCGCCGGCGCCTACGAACTCGAGCATCGCAAGGACGTGCCCGGCCGCGTCGTGGTGTCGGAATATGTCGATGTCGCGCATGCCTTCGTCGAGGCCGAGGAGACCGGCATGGTGAATGCGGTACTCGACCAGATCGCCCGCCAGTTTCGCGCCGACGAGTTCGCACGGGGGTAGTGTGTTCACCTCTCCCATAGGGAGAGGTCGGCGAGAAGCGCCGGGTGAGGGGTTATTGTCTAACGATAGACCTTACCCCTCACCCAACCCTCTCCCCATGGGAGAGGGAGTCCGACTACCCCGTGTCGAAAGACCGATGTCGCCATGGACGAGACGAAGATGACATCCGGCGAGGACGCGCTGATCGCGCGGTACTTCCGCCCGCTCGCGACCGATCCCGGCGCGTTCGGCCTGATCGACGATGTGGCGGTGCTGAAGCCGAACGGCGACGAGATCGTGGTGACGACGGACGCCATCGTCGAGGGCGTGCACTATCTGCCCGGCGATCCTCCGGACACGGTTGCGCGCAAGGCGCTGCGGGTGAACCTCAGCGATCTCGCCGCCAAGGGCGCCACACCCGCCGGCTTCGTGCTGACGCTGGCGCTACGCGCCGCCGACGATGCCTGGCTGGCGCCGTTCGCGCGCGGGCTCGGCGAGGATGCCGGCCTGTACAATTGCCCGCTACTGGGCGGGGACACCGTCTCGACGCCGGGCCCGGCCATGATCTCGATCACGGCGTTCGGGCGGGTGCCGTCAGGCAGAATGGTCCATCGCAGCGGCGCCAAACCGGGCGATCGGATCGTGGTGAGCGGCACGATCGGCGACGCCGTGCTCGGCCTCGATATCCTGAAAGGCGGCGCTGTCGCCAAGGCGCTCGCCGGTGACGTCGCGGCAAGCGAGATGCTGGTCGGCCGTTACCGCGTGCCGCAGCCGCGCAACACGCTGGCGCAGGCGGTTCGCGACCATGCCTCTGCGGCGATGGACGTGTCCGACGGCCTGGCGGGAGATCTCGCCAAGCTGTGCGCGGCTTCAGCGGTGTCCGCCGTGATCGATGCGCCGGGCATTCCGCTGTCGGCACCGGCAGCGGCCTTGCTGGCGCGCGGCACGGTCGGCATTGGAACCATCGTTGCCGGCGGCGACGATTACGAGATTCTGTGCGCAATCCCGGAGAA
>JBAQER010000104.1:0-2617 GCA_049286845.1 Bradyrhizobium sp. | reverse complement strand
GCGCGGCCGCACAAGGTGTTCTTCCTGATCACGCTGCCGATCATCTTCCCGGCCCTGCTGTCGGGTTGGCTGCTGGCGTTCACGCTGTCGCTCGACGACGTGGTGATCGCGAGCTTCACCACCGGCCCGGGTTCGGCGACGCTGCCGATCCGGATCTATTCGGAGGTGCGGCTCGGGGTAAAGCCCGAGATCAACGCCATCTGCACGCTGGTGCTCGGCCTGATCGCGGGGGTTATTGTTGTCGCCTCGTTCGCCTCGAAACTGTCGAGCGCGCGTGGCGAGAGCGCGGCGCCGCTGTAGTCCCCGTCATTGCGAGCGGAGCGAAGCAATCCATGTGGTCGCAAAGGAACCATGGATGGCTTCGTCGCTGTTCCTCGCAATGACGGCGGTACATGGTGGGTTTCGCCGCAAAAGCGGTTAAGGCAAACCCTTAGTTCGCCTTCGGCGCTTCGGCCGGTGCGCTGGCGGCGGGCGCGGGCGCAGCCGCTTCGGGCGCCGCGGCGGGCTTCGCTCCACCGCCGGTGAAGCGCTCCAGCACCGAGCGCACCGCATCCCGCGTCTTGCGGTCCTTGACCGCGTTGAGCAGCGGCGCCGAGGCCGGCGAGCGCCGGATCAGGCTTTCCGGATCCGGAAAGATCAGGGGATCGTCCCATGGCCCCTGCACCACGAACGGCAGTTCGAAGCTCGAGGCGGCGTTCGGCGCCGAGACCAGGCTGGCGATGCCCTTCATGTCGTATTCGCGCGCCGGCACCGAAGCGGTGCCGGTCAGGGTCAGGCGCGCCGCCGGGCCTTCGACCCGGATATCCTCGGCAGTGGCGACGCCTTCGCTGAATTTCACCGCGATGGTCAGGTTGTCGTAGGGCGTCGAACCTGAGCGGAAATTGCCGGCGCCGGACAGCGGCCGGCGCTCCAGCCGCTTCAACAGCTGCTCGGCATTGAAGCCGGCGATGGCGCCGTCGTGGCCGGTGAGGGTGGCGGTGCCGTCGAGCGACGAAGCGAGGCCGAACGGGCTCGCGCCCGAGGCCACCAGCGAGACGTTGAGATTGCCGCGGCCGGACAGTTTGGTGACGCCGAACAATTCGGATGCGCAGGCCTGCAGATCGACGTCGATGAACTGGAACTGGGCCTTGACGTCGGCGACGGCGTCGGAGCGAGAGACTCCGAACGAGCCCCTGGCGATGCCGCCATACATCTGCGCCTCGCCGACGGAGAGCGCCAGCGCGCCGCTGCGCAGGTTGGCGCCGAACGCGGTACGGCCGAGTTTCGACGACCCGACCGTCACCTTCGCCGCCGACAGGCGCATGTCGAGATCGGTGGTGTTGAGCGCGTTCAGATCGAACAACTGCCGGTTCCAGTCGCGCGCGCCGCTGGCGAGCAGGCGGAAGGTGGAGATGTAGGGCGTGAAGTCGAGGTTGCCTGCGGCCAGCGTTGCCTGCAGCGTCTGACGGCCGGTGTTGGCGTAGGTCATCACGCCCTCGGCGACATTGCCGTCGAGTTCGACATTGACGTTGGTCAGCGCGATCGACGAGCCGACGAGATTGGCGCGCGCCTTCAGCGCGAAGCGGCCGAACCCGCCGGTGCCCGGCGGCGGCTGGCCCGCCCAGCGCAGCGCGTTGCGCAAGCTGGGGCTGTCGATGGTGATCGTGCCTTCCATCATCATGCTGGTGCGGTTGGCGACGGTGCCGTCGAAGGCGAGTTTCAGCGGCGCGCTGGCGAGCCGTGCCTTCAGCCCGGAGCGGTCGCCCGAAAGTGCGGCGACGAAGTCGCTGACGCTGACCGAGCCGTCGACCCGTTCGCTGCGCCAGTCGAATTGCCCGGTCGCCGCGAAGGAACGCGAGATCGACGGCCACGCCAGCGACAGATCGATATCGCCGAGCGTCTCGGAAACCCGGTTGGCGGCATCCTGATAGGTGAGCACGCCGTCCTGGATCCGGATCTCCGAGAATGACACCTGATTCTCGGCGCCCGGCTTCATGGTGCGCGCGATGGTGTCGATGAACGGGGTCCAGTTGCTCTCGCCATTGGCGTCGCGGACCACGCTGATGTGGGGACGCAGCATCATGACGTCCGATATCTCGAACCGCCGCAGCAACAGCGGCAGGAGGCGCAGGTTGGCGGTCAGCACGTCGACTGATAGCGCGGGGTCGGAGGTCGCCCCGCCCTTCAGCCCGACGTCGTGAAACGAGACGTAGCTTCCCGGAAACACCGAAACGTCGATCGGGCCCTTGACGACCAGGTCGAGGCCGGTCACGGCGCGGATTTGCGCCTCCACCGCCTGGCGCAGGGCGTCGCGGTTGAGCAACCAGGACGTCGCGATCAGGCCGATCAGCGCCACGCCGAAAAAGGCCGCAACCGGCACCCCGAGGCGCTTCATTCCTTGGCCCATCGTCAATGACATATCCAGGTCTGGTTAAACCCAAGTCCGGTCAAGATGAAGTCCGGTTAGCTGAAGTCCGGTCAAGCTGAAGTCTGGCTGAGCCGAGGCCGGGTTGATGCGGCCGGGCCGCTGTTGGATGGAGGCGGGCGGCGAGCCAACCCTCACAACTTGATAGGTTTTCTTGACGCTTTCAAGGCCGGCTTCGTTCCCTCTCCCGCTTGCGGGGGAGGGTGCCGAGCA
>JBAQER010000103.1:0-1893 GCA_049286845.1 Bradyrhizobium sp. | reverse complement strand
AGCTTGCTGCGGGTGAACTGGAACGTCAGCCAGCTATCCGTGCGGACGGGAATATCGATGCCGAGCGCGGCGCCGGCCCAATCCCAGTTCTGAATCAGCAACAGCGCGATCTCGGCGATGACGATGGTGGCGATGACGAAGTAATGTCCGCGCAGGCGGAAACAGGGATAGCCGAGCGCCATCGCGATCACGGCCGATATCAGCCCGCCGCCGATCATGCCGAACCACGGCAGCACGCCGAATTTGGTGAAGAGGATCGCGGTCGTGTAAGCACCGAGCCCGAAATACAGCGCGTGGCCGAGCGAGATCTGCCCGCAATAGCCGGAAAGGATATTCCAGCTCTGCGACAACGCCGCATACATCAGCGTCAGAACCATGATGTTCTGGACGTAGACGTCCTTGACGAACAGCGGCACCAGCGCCGCGACGAGGGCGAGACAGGCGGCGACGATCAGGTCGCGGCGGCGGCGCTGGGCGAAGGCGGTATCCATCACATCGATCCGAACAGGCCGCGCGGCCGGACAAAGACCACCAGCAGGTAGACCGCGTAGATGCCGACCGATTTCAGCGACGGCGGCATGATCAATGCGGTGGTGGCCTCGACCAGGCCGACGATGATGCCGCCGGCAAAGGCGCCGAACACGCTGCCGAAACCGCCCAACGCCACCGTGACATAGGCGATCAGCGCGAACGAGGCGCCGACGTCGGGATAGATGTAGAAGAACATCGCCATGATCGCGCCGGCCAGGCCGACCAGCGCTGCGCCAAGGCCCCAGCCCAGTGCGAACACCCTGTTCTTGTCGATGCCGACCAGCGCCACCGCGCCGGCGTCCTCACGCGTCGCCTCGAGGGCGCGGCCGAAATCGGTGCGGTTGATGAAGAAATACAGCGCAACGAACGCTGTGATCGCCACTAGCGCGCCGATCAGTTGCGGCTGAGGCAGGAAAATGCCGCCGACCGATATGGTTTTGCCGCCGAACCATGAGTGGGTGACGCTGCGATAGTCCGGCGTGAAGAAGAATTGCGCCAGGCCCCGCATCACGATGGCAAGGCCGAAGGTGGAGAAAATCTGCACCATGCCGGCGTTGGCTTTGGCCCTGACCGCAAAGCGGACGATCACGAGGTAGACCACCGCCCCGAATACGAACAGCGCGGCGGCGACCAGCGGCGCGGAAAGCAGGGGATCGATGGCAAAGAATGCGAACAGGAAGAACGTCGCGTACATGGCGATCATGAGGAACTCGCCGTGGGCGAAGTTCACCACGTCCATCAGACCGAAGATCAGCGCCAGCCCCACGGCGATCAGGCCGTAGAGCAGCCCCATCAGCAGGCCGCTGGCAAGACTCTGGATGATGGTCTCGGCTGTCACGGCCCCCGCCCCTGTCCTGCCGCTTACTTCATCGGCCAGAGGGCTTCGGCGATAGCCGCCTGCGCCGGGAAAATGGTGACGAACTTGCCGCCGACATATTGCAGCAACACGGGATCGGCGTCGTTGTTCTGGCCCATGTCGTCGAACTTGACGCGCTTCCACGGCATGATGGTCTGCTCGCCCGGCATGTCGGTGGCCGCCAGCGCCGCACGGATCTTTTCGCCATCGGTGGACTTGGCGCGGTTGATGGCGTCGGCCATCACGATCAGGCCCATGAACTGCCGCGACGTCAGATCGTTGAAATCCTTGCCCGACTTTGCCTTGTACATGGTGTTGATGGTGCCGACGACCGGCCGCTTCTTCGCAAGATCGAGCGAGAAGCTACCGCGCGAGATCACGCCTTCGAGCTTGTCGCCGACCGCGTCGTACAGCGCCTTTTCGGAGAAGCCGGCGTCCTGCGCGACGATCGCCTTCGGCTTGTAGCCGAGCTCCGCCATGGTCTTCACCAACAGGATGCCGTCGGT
>JBAQER010000102.1:0-4823 GCA_049286845.1 Bradyrhizobium sp. | reverse complement strand
GCTCGACTCCAGGCAGTTCTGGCTGGTCTATCAAAAGTGCTGCGAGCGAATGCCACAGCGTCACGCGCTGGCGTTCTCGATGCGCGAAGTGATGGACCTGTCGACGGAAGAAATCTGTAAGAAACTGGAAATATCAAGGTCTAACCTGCACGTAATTCTCTACAGGGCGAGGCTGAGCTTGCGGTCGTGCATGACGAAAAACTGGTTTACCGTCGACCATGGGTAAGCTGATGTATTCCTGCGAGCAGGCGTCGAAGCTTTCTTCGCGCGCGATGGAGGAGCCGCTGGGTCCCCTGGACCGCTCGCTGCTGCGTTTCCCTCTGATGATGTGCAGGGGCTGCGCCAATTTCTCGCGCCAGATCGAATTTCTTCGCCGCACGTCGCACGAGGTTCCCGAGGCAATCGAGAAGGACATGCTGTGAGCCGCGTAACCGGTTCGGAAATCCGCACCCGGCTGTAAGAATTTGCGGGATTGATACGACAAAGTCCGAACCATCCCGGGACCGGTCGCATGCATGCCACGCTCCACCTGCTCACCCGCACCAGGTTTCCCTCCCTCAAGCGGCGCGCCGTCGAAACGCTGCAATTGAACCTCGGCTACCGCTGCAATCAGAGCTGCGTGCACTGCCACGTCAATGCGGGGCCGAACCGCAAGGAGGAAATGACGGCTGAGACCATCGACGCGGTCATCGCGTTCCTTGCCGCCAGCCCGGAGATCACGGCGATCGACCTGACCGGCGGCGCGCCGGAACTGAATCCCCATTTCCAGCGACTGGTGATTGCCGCGCGCGCGCGCGGCCTGAGGGTCATCGACCGCTGCAACCTGACCATCCTGGAGGAGCCGGGATTCGGGGATCTCGCCGATTTTCTTGCCGCCCATCGGGTCGAAGTGATCGCCTCGATGCCCTGCTACCTGGAGGAAAACGTCGACAAGCAGCGCGGCAAAGGCACCTTCGAGGGGAGCATCAAGGGACTCAAGCGGCTGAATGCACTGGGCTACGGCCGCCCGGATAGCGGACTGGTGCTGAATCTGGTCTACAACCCGCAGGGCGCAAGCCTGCCGCCGCCGCAGGCGGCTCTGGAAGCCGACTACAAGGCGCATCTCGGACGCCAGTTCGGAATCGTCTTCAACCAGCTCTTTACCATGGCCAACATGCCGATCCAGCGCTTCGGCAGCATGCTGATCTCCAAGGGGCAGTTCAACGGCTACATGGCGACGCTGCATCGCGCGCACCGGGACGAGAACCTCGAGCACGTCATGTGCCGGAACCTGATCAGTGTGGACTGGCAGGGGTATCTCTACGACTGCGACTTCAATCAGCAGCTCGGGCTGGCGCTGGCGGACGGGAACCCATCCCGACTGCACATCACCAAGGCCGCGGCGGCCGCGCTGGAGGGCCTGCCGGTCCGCGTCGCCGATCATTGCTACGGCTGTACCGCCGGCCAGGGATCCAGCTGCGGCGGCGCGCTCGGCAATGAAACCGCCGCGGCGCCAAGCTGCGCCGCCTGACATGAACGATTTGCAGGGGCTGTTCTTCTGGGGGTTTCTGCTGGCCTTCGGCGCAGTGATGTACCTAGTCGTGCCGAAATCAAGGGACGAAGCCGGGTTTTTCCGCGGGCACGATGCGAAAGGCCGTCCGGCATCGGAATGGGCGCTGATGATGAGCATCTTCATCAGCTGGATCTTCGCCAAGTCCGTCACCAATGCAGCCAATCTCGGCGCCGCCTACGGCATCGTCGGCGGGCTCGCCTACGGCGCCTACTGGCTCTCCATTCCCGTGGCCGGGCTGGTCATCTACCGGCTGCGTACGCGCGAGGGAGCGACCGGACTGGTGCCCTACCTGATCGCGAAGTACGGCCGCGGCGCGGCGCTGGCCTTTTCGGCCGCCATCCTGATCCGGCTTTTCAACGAAGTGTGGAGCAACACTGCCGTGGTCGGCGGCTATTACGGCGATGCGGGTTCGGGCAAATTCATCGCCTCGGCCCTGCTGTTCACCGCGGCGGTGCTGGTTTACAGCCTCAAGGGCGGGCTGCGCAGCTCGATCTTCAGTGACGTGATCCAGGCGGTGGTCTTCATCCTGTTTCTGGGCGTGGTGCTGGCGTACATTCTTCCGGCGCATTCGCCCGCCACGCTGCTCACGGAAGGCAGGTTCGCCCTGGACTCGGGCGTGGACCTCCTGCTGGTCGCACTGCTGCAGGTCCTTTCCTACCCGTTTCACGACCCGGTGCTGACGGACCGGGGATTCATCACGCGCGAAAAGACCATGCTGCGCGCATTCATCGTGGCCGGAGTTCTAGGATTCCTCGCGATTCTCGCCTTCAGCCTGGTCGGCGTTCATGCGCGCCTGGAGGGCATCAAAGTCACCAGCAACGTGCCCGCGGATGTAGCGCGGGGGCTGGGCTTCGCCGGGTTCTTCGCCATGGTGGTGGTGATGGTCACCTCGGCCGGGTCCACGCTGGACTCGACCTTCACCTCGCTATCGAAGCTGGTGGCGAAGGAACTCCCGCTGCTCGCGGGCCGGCTACCCTCGCCCAGGGCGATGACCATTGGTTCCCTCACGATGGTGGCCTTTGCGCTGCTCGGCAACCTGCCGATGATCGCCGGAACCGACATCCTCAAAGCCACCACCATCAGCGGCACCATGGTGATGGGTCTTGCGCCGGTGTTCCTGTTCTCGCGCTGGGTCCGTTACTCGCCGCTCTCCTTCCACCTCGCCTTCTGGACGGGCATCACGCTTGGCATACTTCACGCCGCGAACCTGATCCCGGCAACCTGGGGGATCGGCACCGGCAAGTACGCGATCCTGCTGGGGACGAACCTGTACGGGCTGGCGTTGTGCACGGCCGGTTTTTTCCTTCCGCTCGTCGTACCCCGCCATCGCGTGTCAGCTTCCGGCGGCGCGGCATGAACGCGCCAGGCCGCGCCTGCCCGCTTCGTTACCGCTACGGACCCGCCGCCATCGCGCGTGCAGCCGAATATCCGGCCGAGACGCTTTACGTGATCGGCGGTCTCTACGGCAATCTGCCCGCGCTCGACGCGATCGAGGCGATGGTGCGCGCGGAGCCAGGCCACGTAACGCTCTGCTTCAACGGCGATTTCAACTGGTTCAACATCGATAACAGAAGCTTTCGGGCGGTCAATGAGCGCGTGCTGCGGCACGATGCCCTTCTCGGCAATGTCGAGGCGGAGCTCGACCTGGATTCGAACGACGCCGGCTGCGGCTGCGCCTATCCCGACCGGGTCGATCAGGGAACCGTCGATCGCTCGAACCAGATTCATGCGGCGCTCAAGCGAACCGCGGCGCGTCATCCGGACCTCCTCGCCCGCCTTGCCGGACTGCCGATGATCGCGCGCTATCGAGTGGGCGCCGCGCGCATCGGCGTCGTTCACGGAGATGCCGAGTCGCTGGCCGGCTGGCGATTCGACGCCGGCGCGCTCGACGATCCCGAACAGCACGACTGGCGCGCCGACGCGTTCGCGAAAGCGAACGTGGACGTATTTGCCAGCACGCATACCTGCCTGCCGGCGACGCGAAGCTACGATCACGGCGCGACGAAGGTCATTGCCAACAACGGCGCGGCCGGGATGCCGAACGTATCGAACGCCCGGTTTGGCATCCTCACCCGGATCGGCACGACGCCATCGCCCCATCCGCGTCTCTATGGGCAGGACCTGCAGGGCACGCGCATCGACGCCCTGGCGATCCACTACGACGACGCGGAGTGGCGGAAGCGGTTCCTGGCAAACTGGCCAGAAGGTTCGCCCGCGTGGCTGTCGTACTTCAATCGCATTACCTCAGGCCCGGACTATTGCCTGAATTAGCCTGCGCATGCACATTGGCACACACTGTTTTGCTTACCTATGATGCCAGCTGGGTAAACGACGAAATACGGGGCATCGACGGCGGCGTGATCGCCGGACGCAACTGACGACCGGAATTCAGCGGACCTCGAGATGTCGCGCTCGCCGGCGTTCACTGCAATGCCGTATCGGTCCGCAGCCTTTCCACCGCCAGATCGACGAAGCTCCGGACCTTGGCGGATCCGTGGCGACCCTCGCGATGAATCACGTGGACAGGCAGCGAAGCGTCTTCAAAGTCCGTCAGCACCGTCTTGAGCGTGCCGGCCGCCAGCTCGTTCGCCACCTGATAGGAGATCAGCCGCGTCAGGCCAAACCCGCTCTTGGCGGCTTCGAGCGCGCCGTCATTGGTATTCACCAGAATGCGCGGACTGAGCTTGACGCCGATCTTTTCCTTCCCCTTGACGAATGTCCAATGCGGGCCGGAAGGCACCGAAGAAGCGCCAATAATCCGATGCCCCGCCAGTTCGGCAGGGGTCTGGGGGCTGCCGTGCTTCTTCAGGTACGCCGGCGACGCGCAAACGACGCGACGCACCTGGCCGACGCGAATGGCCCGCAGCGACGAGTCGGGCAGCGACCCGATGCGGATGCCGACATCAAGCCCTTCCTCCACCAGATTGACCACGCGATCGACGAACAGCGCCGACACCATGGTTTCCGTGAACGTCATCTGGTAGGCAGTGATGACGGGCATCACATAAATCCTCCCGAACAGCGCCGGCGCCGTCACCGCAAGATGTCCGCGCGGCGCGGCATTGATGCCGGCCGCCGCTTCGTCGGCCTCGTCCGCCTCGACCAGGATGCGCCGCGCATCCTCGAGATAGCGGGCGCCGGCATCGGTGGTTCGCACCAGACGGGTGGTGCGTGTGAGGAGTCGCACGGCCAATCGTTCTTCAAGGCAGGCAATGGCACGGGTCACGGCGGGAGGCGACATGCGCAGCCGCCGCGCCGCCGCCGCGAAGCT
>JBAQER010000101.1:0-1767 GCA_049286845.1 Bradyrhizobium sp. | reverse complement strand
GGCAGTCCGAAGCTGACGGACCTCGAAATCGGGCGCGCGGTGGCCTACATGGTCAATCAATCCGGCGGCAAGTGGGTTGAGCCGGCCAGCGCGAAGGACATGCGAGCAGAACGCAGCGGCGCGGCGGTCGTCAAGATGCAGTGCGCCAAGTGCCACGAGAAGGGCGTCGGCGGCGCGCCGAAAATCGGCGACCGTGCGGCCTGGGCGCCGCGGCTCAAGGACGGGCTCGACGGCGCCGTAAGCTCGGCGATTCGCGGCCACGGCGGCATGCCGCCGCGCGGCGACAAGGCCGACCTGACCGATAACGAGATCAAGAAGGCGATCAATTACATGTTCAATCCGGCGGCGCCTGCGAAGAAGGCAGCGCCGGCCGCGGCGGCCAGGCCGGCGGCGGATCGTACGCACAAGCTTGTGGCGGGCACCGACATCTATCTCGGCGTGCTGCCCGCGGAAACGATGCGCTCGCAGCACGCCGCCGACAGCAGGACCAAGGCGGCGATTCCCGAAGGCAAGGGCTACTTTCTCGTCAGCGTCGTGCTGCGCGACAACGCGACCAAGGCCGACATCAAGGAGGCGCAGGTCGAGGCGAGGGTCGCCAATCTGATGACCGGGGAAACCCGGAAGCTCGAGCCTGTGACGGTCAACAATGCGCAGAGCTACGGCGCCTATTTCCGCATGGCCGGCAACGATCCCTATACGGTCAGCCTGAAAATCCTCAAGCCCGGCGCGGCCGCGCCGGTGGAAACCAAGTTCGACATCAGGAAATAGGCTTCACTTCGCGGGCTGGCTCGCGTAATGCGAGGCGATGCTCTCTATCACGGCGTCGCCGTAGGGCAGGCTCATCTTGTGCATGGTCGTGCTCTCGCGCCGGTCGTCGCGGTAGGCGCGGATCGCCATCATCAGGTAGTCGCGGTCCTGCCCGGCGATCTTCGGCACCACCATCGCCCCGGCGCCGGCCGCATGGCAGCGGTCGCATTTCTCGGTCAGGTCGCGCACCATGGTCTGGCCGCGTTCGGCCGGCCCCGATTTCTGCGTGGCGTAGTACGCCGCGATGTCCTGGATGTCCTTGTCCTTCAGGCCGGTGATGTACAGGCGCATCTTCTCGCGCTTGCGCGTCGTGCGGTACGACTTGATCGCCTCCACCAGGTACTTGGTGTCCTGCCCGGCGAGGTTCGGGGTCATCGAATCGGAACTGACCCCATGCAGGCCATGGCAGCCGCTGCAGACGGCGCTGAGCGATGCGCCCGCCGCGGGATCGCCGGTGGCCGGCGCGCCGCGCTCGGCGCGGGCGTGGGAGGCGAAGAAAATCGCCACGGCCTCCATGTCCACGGGCGACAGCGTGCGCATCACCGCGTGCATCGGCGAGGACTTGCGCTCGCCGCGTACATATTCCTGCAGCGCGACGATCAGGTAGCGGGCCTGCTGCCCGGCCAGGCTGGGAATGCCGGAAGAGGTGCCATTGCCGTCCACGCCATGGCACTTGGCGCAGTCCGCGGCGCGCGCCTTGCCCCGTTCGTAGGGCGAGGCGAGCGAGACGTCCTTGGCCTGCGCCAGCCCCTCGGCGGGAAGGCTGGCGTAGTACGCCGAGACGTTGCGTATCTCCGCTTCGCTCATGCGCTCCGCGATGACCTTCAGGGCGGCGTGCGAGCGCTTGCCTTCCTTGTAGGCCTTGAGCGAAGCAACCAGGTAGCGCTCGTCCTGCGCGGCGAGGTGCGGCACGCCCGGGGCGACGCTGCCGCCGTCCAATCCGTGGCAGCCCTTGCATTC
>JBAQER010000100.1:0-1639 GCA_049286845.1 Bradyrhizobium sp. | reverse complement strand
GCCCCGGCGTCGCCAGATCGGCCTCGCCCTTCGCGATGCGATCGGCGAGCGCGCGGTTGAGTTCCGCGAGCGAGCCCTGCTGGCCGAGCAATCGCGACAGCCGCGCCGCTTCGGCGGCGTCGCTGCCCTCCTCCAGCCTGAGCTGGCGCGTCACCAGCTCGAGCGCGTTGATCGCGACCCGCAGCTTGAAGGCGTTATGGCCGGTGATAACAGGCGCAATGTCGTTGCGCAGAAAATCCGCGACCGCTTTTGTCAGTTCTTCCGGTGTCGGTTCGTCCTGCATCTCAGCCTCGCTCTCTCGGCACAAGTAACCGCAACAGATCGATCTCGGTCTCCGAGGAGCGGCGGCCGATCATTGCGCGCTCGATGGAATGCTCGGGAGAGAGACGAAACCGCTGCATCATGCCGCAGCACATGATGCCCCAGCGCAGGGTACCCATCACTTCCCAGAATTTGACGCGATCGGGATCTACGCGGCGGCCGGCCGCCTCGTAGCCGGCAAACAGTTCCTCGCGCGTGCCAAAACCGCCGACCGGCTTGTCGATCTCGCCGAAGCGCCACGAATTGACGCAGACCCAGCCGAGGTCTTCCATCGGATCGCCGAAATGTGCGAGCTCCCAGTCCAGCACCGCGCGCACGCCGTCGGGGCCGATGATGAGATTGCCATGGCGGAAATCGCCGTGCACCAGCGTCATTTCCCCGGATGGTCCGGGATCGTGGTCGCGCAGCCAGCGCAGCGCCAGCTCGAACACCGGCCGCGGCCAATCAAGACTGCGGTAGTCCCGCTCGAATTCGTCGATCTCCCTGGCCGCCGTCATGCGGCGCAGTTCCGGAAGTTGCGTCAGCCCCAGGCCATGAATGCCGGCCAGCACCTTGCCGATCTGGCGCGCCAGGGTCGGACGCGCCGATGCAAACTCGGCGTCGCGCAGAATCTTGCGCGGGATGGTTTCGCCCTCGACCCGCGCCATGATGAAGCCGGTGCCGAGTTCGTCCTGCGGCTGCAGCACATGCAGCACCCGCGGCGACGGCACGCCCGCATCGTAAGCGCGCTGCATCAGGATGGCCTCGGCATCGAGCCCGGCCGCACGCGAGGGCGCTGCGCCATAGCCCGGCGGCGCGCGGCGCAGGATCGCGCCGATGTTGCCGCCGGGATGGACAATGTCGAACGACCAGGTCTCCTGGCTGGCGCCGCCGGAGAGCCGGGCCGCGTTGATCACGCCGGTCGCGCCCGCACACCACGACGCGACGCAACGCCCGAGCGCTTGCTCCATCATTTGCCCTTGAACTTTGCGGGGCGCTTCTCGAGGAACGCGGTGACGCCTTCCTTGAAATCTTCCGCCGAACCCGCCAGCCGCTGCGATTCGAATTCGAGGTTGAGCTGCTCCTCGAACGAATTGTCGAGGCTTTCCCAATACATCTTGCGGATCAGCGACAGCGCGATGGTCGGGCCGTTCGCCAGCTCATGTGCGAGCTTCATGGTCTCTTCCGTCAAGGCCGCGTCGTCACAGACCCGGTTGACGAGCCCCCATTCCAGCGCCTTCTCGGCCGGCAGCCGTTCGCCCAGCAGCGAAAGCTCCACCGAGCGCGCCTTGCCGATCAGCCGCGGCAACAGCCAGGTCGAGCCGCAATCCGGCACGAG
>JBAQER010000099.1:0-1760 GCA_049286845.1 Bradyrhizobium sp. | reverse complement strand
CAACAACCTGATCGATGGCGCGCGCGAGCGAACTGGAAAAGTTTCTCGCGAATTCCCCGTACTTGCCTTCGTTCGAATATTTGACAAGGTCGCGCCACAGGGGCCCGGCCATGGCCAAAATCTCCTCGTCGGTCTTGTCAATGATGTTCACGCGCGGCTCTACGCGAACCGAAGAGGCCGGCTTCACGGGGGACGTTGCTACTCCTTGTCCGAAACCAGGTGATAGCAAGGCGCCTTCTCCATGGTGTATTCGCCGGTTTGCGGATCGCGACGCGAAACAGTAAGCACGTGCCAGTTTTCGTCGTCCACCTTCATGGCGTCGCCCCGGTAGTAGTAGCCCGGCCAACGGGTCTCCTTGCGGAACAAAGTATGCTGCGTGACGCACTCGGCGGCGCGATGGCGGTGCTTCAATTCCCACGCACGCAGCAACTCGTGAATGTCCTGTGCGGCCAGGTTCTCGAGGTCTTCCTCCATGATCCTGAGCTTTTTCAGACCGATACTCAGGAGCTTCTCGTTGGTCATGTAGTTGACGGTCACGCCGCCGCAATACTCGTCCATCAGCTTCTGCAGGCGGTCCAGGCCCTGCTTGGGATTGATGTAGTGCGGGTTGACATCGCCCGCCACGATCGCATTGCGGTAGATCTTGTAATGCTCCAGGGGCTTGTAAATCTCCTTCTTGCGGCGCTCGACCTGCTCGTCGGATACGACGAGGCCTTCGGCCTTTCCGTCGTCGATGTACTTGCAGGCGGCCTTCGCGGCGAGACGGCCTTCGGTGAACGACCCCGACGAGAAGGCGTGCGGCGTGCCGCCGACCGCGTCACCGGCGCCGAACAGGCCTGCGATCGTCGTCATGCGGTTGTAGCCCCAGAAATACTCGGGCGGGGAAACGTCCTCGGGACCCGAGCACCAGGCACCCGAGCCCGTCGCGTGGGAACCCATGACGTAGGGCTCGGATGTGGTCAGCTCGGGATTCTCGTTCTTGGGATCCACGTCGGTGGCGGCCCACAGAACCGCCTGGCCGATGGTCATGCCGAGGAAGTTTTCCCAGCCGACCTCTTCCAGATGAGGATCCTGGAAGGCGCGCATGGTCACCATGTGGATGGGGCCGCGGCCCGCATTCACCTCACTGATGATGCAATGGTTGCGCAGGCAGGTCGGGATCGGCCGATGCGTCAAGTGCGACGCTTCCGGATCCAGATATTCCTTGCCGACCATTTGCTGAAGAGCGGGGAACCACTTGGATTCATACTCCTCGCCCAGGCAGTTTTGCGTATAGGTCTTCAGGTGCAGGAAGTAGGCGCCCACCGGGCCGTAACCGTCCTTGAAACGCGCCAGCACGATGCGATTTTCCATTTGCGTCATCTTGGCGCCGGCGTCGATCATCAGCCCGTAGGCCGACGCGGACGACCAGGGCGCATACCAGGTGCGGCCCGAGCCTTCGCCCACGGAGCGCGGCTTGAAGATGTTGGAGGCGCCGCCCGCGCCGCAGATTACGGTCTTGGACTTGAAGACATGGTAGTTGCCCGTGCGGACGTTGAAGCCGACGGCGCCGGCAACCCGGTTCTCCTTGCCGTCGTCCATCAGCAGGTGGGTGACGCAGATGCGGTTGAAGACCTTGTCCGCCGATTTCTTGGCGGCCTCGGCCACGATGGGCTTGTAGGACTCGCCGTGGATCATGATCTGCCACCGGCCTTCACGCAGGTAGCGCCCGGTCTTCGGGTCCTTCATGATGGGCAGGCCCCACTCCTCGAACTGGTGCA
>JBAQER010000098.1:0-7961 GCA_049286845.1 Bradyrhizobium sp. | reverse complement strand
CGGCCGCCGACGGCGACCGCGCCACCGGTCTCGCGCATGAGTTCCTCGCGAAAGGGTTCGGACAAATGCCGGACCCCGAGGTTTGCAAGGGCGGCATACCCCAGCGCCATGGCTGAAGGCGCCAGCTGATACTTCTCGAACCGCGGAACCGGTGTAAGGTAGCCGAGCTTGGTCAAAGTATAGGTCAGCCGTGAAACGGTTGGCTTTGGCAAGTTCGTACGGGCCGCGATCTCTTGATTGCCAAGAAGCCCGTCGTTGGGATGGAATGCGCGCAACACATCAAGGCCGCGGGAAAGCGCGACGACGAAACTGCGATCGGTCGCCACTTTCTTGGCTGGACGTTTCATTGCCTGCTGCTGAACGCACCTCGTTGACAACGGACGTGCTTCAAAATAACCCTCCGTGTCAAGGTGTGGAATTGAATTTCGCAGTGCGAAATAAGCAAAAATGTAGCCACTCAACGCAAGTGCGTAGCTACTGAACGCAAGTTAACAAGTGCCGCAGCTTCTCGACGCAAGTTAAGAAGCCATCCAAGAACAGGTATCCAGGGAGAGTCTCGTGAACGAAGTGGTCAAGCTCGAGCGTCATGATGTTATTGCCATCGTCACGGTCAACAGTCCTCCCGTCAACGCGCTGAGCGCCGCCGTGCGCGGCGGTATTTTCGACTGCATGAAAGCGGCGATCGCCGATCCCGAAGTGAAGGCGATCGTGCTGACCTGCGGCGGCCGCACCTTCATCGCCGGCGCCGACATCACCGAATTCGGCAAGCCGCCGAAGCCGCCCGGCCTCGCCGAAGTGCTGGTCGCGATGGAGAATTCGCCGAAGCCGATCGTCGCCGCGATTCACGGCACCGCACTCGGCGGCGGCCTCGAAGTTGCACTTGCCTGTCATTTCCGGGTCGCGACCAAGGACGCACGGCTCGGCCTGCCCGAAGTCAAGCTCGGCCTGCTGCCGGGCGCCGGCGGCACCCAGCGCCTGCCGCGCGCGGTCGGCCCCGAACTCGCGGTCAAGATGATCGTCGGCGGCGATCCGATCGGCGCGGCCGACGCGCTGAAGAACGGCCTGATCGAGGAAATCGTCGAAGGCCCGGACTCGGGCGGCGAGGCCTTTGCCCGCAAGGTGCTGGCCGAGAAGCGCCCGCTGCGCAAACTGCGCGACGACGACTCCAAGCTCGTCGCCGCCAAGGCCGACCGCTCGATCTTCACCAACGCGGTCGCCGCCCTGACCAAGAAGGCGCGCGGGCTGGAAGCCCCGTTCGCCGCCGCGGATGCGGTCGGCGCCGCGATCGACCTGCCGTTCGACGAAGGGCTGAAGAAGGAGCGCGAGGGCTTCCTGAAGCTTCTGACGAGCGATCAGTCGAAGGCGCAGCGTTATGCGTTCTTCAGTGAGCGCGAGGCCGCCAAGATCGCCGGTGTGCCCGAAGGAACAAAACCGCGCAATGTCGAGCGCGTCGCCATCATCGGCGCCGGCACCATGGGCGGTGGCATCGCGATGTCGTTTGCCAATGCCGGTATTCCGGTGACGTTGATCGAGACCGGCGAAGAGCAGCTCAAGCGCGGCATGGGCGTGATGCAGAAGAATTACGAGGCCACCGCGGCCCGCGGTGGCATCCCCGCGGACGCGCCCGCCAAGCGCATGGGCCTGATCAACGGCAAGGTCGGGCTCGAGAACGTCAAGGACGCTGACCTGATCATCGAGGCGGTGTTCGAGACGATGGCGATCAAGAAGGAAGTGTTCGCCGCGCTCGATAAATACGCCAAGCCCGGCGCGGTCCTGGCTTCCAACACCTCCTATCTCAACATCGACGAGATCGCGAAGGAAACCAAGCGTCCGCAGGACGTGCTGGGCATGCACTTCTTCTCGCCGGCCAATGTGATGAAGCTGTGCGAGATCGTGCGCGCGGCCAAGACCGCGCCCGACGCGCTGGCCACCGCGGTAGCCGTCGCGCGCAAAATTGCAAAAGTGCCGGCGGTGGTCGGCGTCTGCGACGGCTTCGTCGGCAACCGGATGCTGGCGCAGCGCGGCAAGCAGGCGGAGAAGCTGTTGTTCGAAGGCGCGCTGCCGCAGCAGGTCGATGCCGTGGTGACCAAGTTCGGGATGCCGATGGGACCGTTCGCGATGGGCGATCTCGCCGGCCTCGATATCGGCTGGCGTTCGCGCAAGGACCGCGGCATCAAGTCGGAAATCGCGGATGCGCTGTGCGAAGCCGGCCGCTTCGGCCAGAAGACCGGCAAGGGCTATTACAAGTACGAAGCCGGCTCGCGCGCGCCGCTGCCTGATCCGGAAGTCGAGAAGCTGATCGACGAGACCCTGCAGCGGCTGGGGCGCAAGAAGCGCGTGGTCTCGGACGAGGAGATCCTCGAGCGCATGATGTATCCGATGATCAACGAGGGCGCGCGGATCCTGGAAGAGAAGGTCGCGGCGCGTCCGAGCGATATCGACGTGATCTGGCTCTATGGCTATGGCTGGCCGATCTACCGCGGCGGCCCGATGTTCTATGCCGACCATGTCGGCCTCAAGCACATCGCCGACCGGCTGTCCTATTACGCCAGGGAGACCAATGATCCCTCGCTGGAGCCGTCACCTCTGCTCAAGCGGCTCGCCGCCGAAGGCAAGACCTTCGCGTCGCTGGCGCAGACGGCGAAAGCGGCCTGATGGGGCACTGCCCCCACCACGCGTCATTCCGGGATGCGCCGATAGGCGCAGACCCGGAATCTCGAGATTCCGGGTTCGCGCTTCGCGCGCTCCGGAATGACGGTCTCTTTGCTGCGTTTTGCTGAAAGCCGCCATGACCCACCCCGGCGAACAGTTCTATCCGCAAGGCGTCCACTGGGACGATGCGATCGCGCGCGGTACGCTGCCGGACCTGCTGTCGCAGGCGGCGGCGGAATATGGCGCGCGGCCGGCGATCGAATTCCGCGACCGTCCGGTCAGCTACACTGAGCTCGAAGCCAGGGTCGAGGTCGCGGCCGCGGCGTTCCTGCGCGCCGGCTACGGCAAGGACAATTCGGTCGCGCTGTTCCTCGGCAACACGCCCGATCATCCCGTCAATTTCTTCGGCGCGCTGAAGGCCGGCGCCCGCATCGTGCATCTCAGCCCGCTCGACGGCGAGATCGCGCTGTCGCACAAGCTCAGCGATTCCGGCGCGCGGGTGCTGGTCACCAGCAATCTCTCGGCGCTGTTGCCGACCGCGCTGAAATTTCTCGACAAGGGCCTGCTCGATCGCCTGATCGTCTGCGAGGACGACGACTGGGGCAAGGCCGGCACGCCGCAGACGCCGCTGCCCGCCAATCCCGCCATCGTCACCTATCGTCAGTTCGTCGACGGCGCGGCGAGGCCGGCGCAGTGGCCGCAGATCGCGGTCGATGACACAGCATTGCTGCAATATACCGGCGGCACGACGGGGCTGCCCAAGGGCGCCATGCTCAGCCATGGCAACCTGACGTCGGCGGTTTCGGTCTACGACGTCTGGGGCAAGACGGCGCGCGCCGAGCGCAACGCCATCGAGCGCGTGATCTGCGTGCTGCCGCTGTTTCATATTTTTGCGCTGACCGTGGTGCTGTTGTCATCGCTCCGGCGCGGCAATTTGATCTCGCTGCATCAGCGCTTCGACGCCGAGGCCGTGATGCGCGACATCGAGGTCAAGCGCGCCACCGCCTTCCCCGGCGTGCCGACGATGTGGATCGCGATCGCCGCCCTTCCGGATCTCGACAAGCGCGATCTGTCGTCGCTGGTGAGCTGCGGCTCCGGCGGCGCGCCGCTGCCGGTCGAGGTCGCAAAAATCTTCGAACGCAAGGTCGGCATGAAGCTGAAGAGCGGCTGGGGCATGACCGAGACCTGCTCGCCCGGCACCGGCCATCCCAAGGAAGGCCCGGACAAGCCGGGCTCGATCGGGCTGATGCTGCCCGGCATCGAAATGGACGTGGTCGCGCTCGACGATCCCGGGAAGGTCCTGCAGCCGGGCGAAGTCGGCGAAATCCGCATTCGCGGACCGAATGTCACCAAGGGCTACTGGAACAAGCCGAAGGAAACCGCCGAAGCTTTCGTCGGCGACCGTTTTCTCACCGGCGACATCGGCTACATGGATCCGGACGGCTATTTCTATCTGGTCGACCGCAAGAAGGACATGATCATCTCCGGCGGCTTCAACGTCTACCCGCAGATGATCGAGCAGGCGATCTACACCCACCCTGCGGTGCATGAAGTGATCGTGATCGGCATTCCCGACGATTATCGCGGCGAGGCGGCCAAGGCCTTCATCAAGCTGCGTGATGGTGCTGCGCCGTTCACGCTGGACGAACTCAAGGCGTTGCTCGCCGGCAAGCTCGGCAAGCACGAAATTCCCGCCGCGCTGGAGTTCGTCGACGAACTGCCGCGCACCCCGGTCGGCAAGCTGTCGCGCCACGAATTGCGCAACCGGCAACCGGCGCAGGGAAAGCAACCGCAACTGGTATCCGGAAGTAGCTAAACACAACGCGTAACTAACTAACGAATGTAGTTCATTCGCACACAGGAGGATCCGATGGATCTCGCTTTCAGCAAGGAAGAAGCAGCGTTTCGTGAGGAAGTGCGGGCGTTCTTCAGGGACAACGTGCCGACGGAGACGCGGCGGAAACTGGTCGAGGGCCGTCATCTCTCCAAGGACGAGATGGTCGCCTGGTGGCGCATCCTGAACAAGAAGGGCTGGGGCGTCTCGCACTGGCCGAAGGAATATGGCGGCACCGGCTGGAGCTCCGTGCAGCACTACATCTTCAACGAGGAACTGCAGATGCATCCGGCGCCGGCGCCGCTCGCCTTCGGCGTCAGCATGGTCGGTCCCGTGATCTACACCTTCGGCAACGAGAAGCAGAAGAAGCAGTATCTGCCGCGCATCGCCAATGTCGACGACTGGTGGTGCCAGGGCTTCTCCGAGCCCGGTTCGGGATCAGACCTCGCCTCGCTCAAGACCAAGGCCGAGCGCAAGGGCGACAAGTACATCATCAACGGCCAGAAGACCTGGACCACGCTGGCGCAGCACGCCGACATGATCTTCTGCCTGTGCCGCACCGACACCAATGCGAAGAAGCAGATGGGCATCTCCTTCATCGTGTTCAGCATGAAGTCGAAGGGCGTCACCGTGCGCCCGATCGAGACCATCGACGGCGGCCACGAGGTCAACGAGGTGTTCTTCGATGACGTCGAGGTGCCGGTCGAGAACCTGATCGGCGAGGAGAACAAGGGCTGGGATTACGCCAAGTTCCTGCTCGGCAACGAGCGCACCGGCATCGCCCGGGTCGGCGTCTCCAAGGAGCGGCTGCGCCGCATCAAGGAGCTCGCCTCCAAGGTCGAATCCGGCGGCAAGCCGATCATCCAGGACCAGGGCTTCCGCGAGAAGCTCGCCGCCTGCGAGATCGAGCTCAAGGCGCTCGAGCTCACCCAGCTGCGCGTGGTCGCCGACGAAGGCAAGCACGGCAAGGGCAAGCCCAATCCGGCGTCCTCGGTGCTGAAGATCAAGGGCTCGGAAATCCAGCAGACCACCACCGAACTCCTGATGGAAGTGATCGGCCCGTTCGCCGCGCCCTATGACGAGCACGGCGAGGACGGCAGCAACGAGGCGATGGACTGGACCGCGCAGATCGCCCCGAGCTACTTCAACAACCGCAAGGTCTCGATCTACGGCGGCTCCAACGAGATCCAGCGCAACATCATCACCAAGGCGGTGCTGGGGCTGTAGGCGGCACTGGTCGACAAACAAAAACTGTCGTCCTCCGCGAAAGCGGGGGACCCAGTACGCCGCGGCCGTCATGGTTACGAAGAACGCCGGCGATTACTGGATCCCCGCTTTCGCGGGGATGACGACGGAAAATCGGGCGGCAGCGTCGCCCCACGTTGGTTTCTGGAGAAAGTAGAGAACATGGATTTTGATCTGTCCGAGGAGCAGCGGCTTCTCAAGGAAAGCGTCGACGGGCTCCTCAACGACTCCTACGACTTCGACGCGCGCAAGAAATACAGGGCGGAGAAGGGCGGCTGGAGCAAGGCCGTCTGGAGCAAGCTCGCCGAACAGGGCCTGCTCGGCCTGCCGTTCCCGGAAGCCGACGGCGGCTTCGGCGCCGGCGCGGTCGAGACCATGATCGTGATGGAGGCGCTGGGCAAGGCGATGGTGCTGGAGCCCTACCTGCCGACCGTGGTGATCGCGGGCGGCTTCCTGCGCCATGGCGGCTCGGCGGCGCAGAAGGCCGCGCATATCCCCGGCATCATCGACGGCAGCAAGACCTTTGGCTTTGCGCAGCTCGAGAAGAATTCGCGCTACGACCTTTCCGACGTCGCCGCCACGGCGAAGAAGAAGGGCGACGGCTGGGTGATCGACGGCGAGAAGTTCGTCGTGATCAACGGCGAGAATGCCGATACCTTCGTGGTGACCGCGCGCACCAGGGGCGGCCAGCGCGACAAGGCCGGAATCGGCGTGTTCCTGGTGCCGGCCACTGCCAGGGGCATCGCCAAAAAGGGCTATCCGACCCAGGACGGCCTGCACGCGGCCGACATCACCTTCACCGGCGTCGAGGTCGGCGCCGATGCGGCGATCGGCGATCCCGAGAACGGCCTCGCCTTGATCGAGCGCGTGGTCGACGAGGCCCGCACCGCGCTGTGCGCGGAAGCGGTCGGTGCGATGGATGAATCGCTGAAGACCACCGTCGAATATCTCAAGACCCGAAAACAGTTCGGCGTGGCGATCGGCAGCTTCCAGACCCTGCAGCATCGCGCCGCCGACATGTTCGTCGCCGTCGAGCAGGCCCGCAGCATGTCGATGTTCGCGACCATGGCGGCCGATTTCGACGACGCCAGGGAGCGCGCCACCGCCGTGGCAGCGGCGAAAGTACAGATCGGCAAGTCGGCAAAATTCGTCGGCCAGCAGTCGATCCAGCTCCATGGCGGCATCGGCATGACCCAGGAGGCCAAGATCGGCCACTACTTCAAGCGGCTGACCATGATCGAGAATACCTTCGGCGACACCGAATACCACCTGCGCCGCGTCAGCGACGGCGGCGGGCTGGTTTAAGCGTACTCTCCGTCATTCCGGGGCGCCGCGCAGCGGCGAACCTCAGATGTGCAATTGCACATCGGGGAATCTCGCGCCACAACTTCTGGATTCCGGGTCCACGCGCGTTCGCGCGTGTCCCGGAATGACGAGCTAGGAGCGACAAACAGTGAAAAACACCCCGTTCGACCTCACCGGCAAGGTCGCCGTCGTCACCGGCTCCAGCCGCGGCATCGGCCGGTCTTCGGCCGAACTGCTGGCCAGGCTCGGCGCCAAAGTGGTGATTTCGAGCCGCAAGGCCGACGCCTGCGAGGAAGTGGCCGACGGTATCCGCAAGGCGGGCGGCGATGCCCATGTGATTCCCTGCAACATCTCGCGCCGCGAGGAAGTCGAGGCGCTGATTTCAGGCACGACGAAGCATTACGGCAAGATCGACATCCTGGTCTGCAACGCCGCGGTCAACCCGTATTACGGCCCGCTGCTCGACATCAAGGACGAGGCCTTCGACAAGATCATGAATTCCAACGTCAAGAGCAACATCTGGCTCTGCGCGCTGGCAATCCCGCAGATGGCCGAGCGCGGCAACGGCTCGGTGGTCATCGTCTCCTCGATCGGCGGACTTCGTGGTTCTACTGTCATCGGCGCCTACGGGATTTCCAAGGCAGCGGATTTTGCATTATGCCGCAGCCTCGCCGGCGAATGGGGCCCCAAGGGCGTGCGCGTCAATTGCGTCGCCCCCGGCCTGGTCAAGACCGACTTTGCCAAGGCGCTGTGGGAAGACGAGGAACGCCTGAAGCGCCGCTGCGCCACCACGCCATTGCGGCGGATCGGCGAACCCGACGAAATCGCCGGCGCCGTCGCCTATCTCTCTTCCGACGCCTCGAGCTTCATGACCGGCCAGACCATCGTGGTCGACGGCGGGGTGACGACCGCATCGGTGTAGCTC
>JBAQER010000097.1:0-8014 GCA_049286845.1 Bradyrhizobium sp. | reverse complement strand
AATCACGGCGGCGTCGAGGGGAGGGGTCTGGTGAATTGCGATCCGTCCAAGCGCACCGAACGGCTGATGAGTGACGTGATCTCCACCTGGATGTGAAGGAGGCTGTCATGAGCCAATTCGCCGGCCTTGAAGCTTGCTTCGGCGCCCGAAACTATGCGCCATTGCCGGTCACGATCGTTCGCGGAGAAGGGGTTTACGTCTGGGACGAGAGCGGCCGTCGTTACATCGATATGATGGGAGCGTATTCTGCGGTCAGTTTCGGGCATTGTCATCCGCGCCTCGTCAAGGCATTGACCGAACAAGCCCAGCGCTTGGATACGATCTCACGGGCATATTTCAGCGACCGGCTGGGGCCTTTTCTCGCCCGGGCTTGCACGCTCACCGGCATGGACGCCGCGCTACCGATGAACAGTGGCGCGGAGGCCGTCGAGACAGCCCTTAAGGCCGCGCGCAAATGGGCTTACAAGGTCAAGGGTGTGCGGTCCGACCGGGCTGAAATCATTGCTGCGGAAGGCAACTTCCACGGCCGCACCATCTCGATCGTTGGTTTTTCTTCCGTCGCTCAATATCGCGACGGCTTTGGTCCGTTTCCGCCTGGCTTCAAGCTCGTGCCGTTTGGTGACGCGGGCGCGCTTGCCGCCGCGATCACTGCAGATACCGCTGCCTTTCTGGTCGAACCCATTCAGGGCGAGGGTGGCATCAACGTGCCCCCTCCGGGTTATCTGGCCGAAGTTGCGCGTATCTGTCGGGCCAACAATGTGCTGCTGCTGTGTGACGAGGTCCAGAGCGGTCTGGGACGCACCGGCCGGTTACTGGCATGTCAGCATGACGGAGTACAACCCGATGGATTGATGTTGGGCAAGGCGCTTGGTGGCGGGCTGCTGCCGGTGTCGTTGTTCTTGGCCCGCCGGGACGTCATGGATGTCTTTACGCCGGGCGATCATGGCAGCACGTTTGGAGGCAACCCGATCGCTGCGGCAGTTGGGCTGGCCGCGCTCGACACGTTGGTCGACGAGCGGTTGGTGGAGCACGCAGCGACCGTCGGTGCGCATCTGCTGCGCCGGCTCGGCTCGATCGACAATCCGATCGTCCGCGAGGTGCGCGGACGGGGCCTGTTCGCCGGCGTCGAACTGCACCGGACCATGGCGGATGCGGGCGAGGTGGCTGGACGTCTGCTTCAAGTCGGCGTGCTGACCAAGGACACGCATCGCAATACGATACGTTTTGCACCACCGTTGATTGTCAGCGAGTCGCAAGTCGACTGGGCTGTGGACAGGTTGACTGAGGTGCTGGAGGAGGTCGCTTCACTGTCCGTTCAGGCGTAGCACGAAGAAGAGGGCAGCGTGTGCACGATGTGCGCATCGGGAAATCGAATAAGACCCAAATTAGCCTTCATGAAGCAACTGGCCCTGGCCACGATGGTAAGCGGTGTTGACTATCAGCGGGCGATGTTTGACCGTACGTCTCTGTTCCGGCGGATTCAGACATTGTTGCAGAGGGTCAATATTCTCGCGATGCCAACCATCACCCGCACCGCGCTTCCGATCGATCAGGACCTGTTCGGCACGATAGAAATCGACGGCCGGGTGTTGAGCGACGTTCGGCCGAGCTGGTTTCCCTGGACAATGCCGTTCAACATGACCGGTCATCCCGCCGTCAGTCTGCCCTGCGGCTTTGATGCGGACGGCCTGCCGATCGGCATCCAGTTGGTCGGGCAATCCCGTGGAGACGTCGAATTGCTGCGCGTCAGCGCGCTGTTTGAGGCATCGCAAGATCTTCTCGGCCGGTGGCCGAGCCTGGCCGGCTAAGCGAAAATGCGGCTGCCACCAAACCTGGCCGCCAACAAGGGAATCGGGACTTGAGCGTCTTCATTTTTCGCCGCTTTCTGACGCTGATAGCGACGCTGGTCGGCGCGTCGCTGATTATCTTCCTTGTTCTGGATGCCTTGCCCGGCAACGCCGCACAGATGCTGATGGGCGCGGATGCGTCGCCTGATGCCGTCCGGGCGCTGACGGTCAAGCTCGGGCTGGATCAACCGCTGCACTATCGGTACGTCCATTGGATCGAGGGGATGCTGACGGGCAATCTGGGGAACAGCTATACCTATGGCACGGCTGTCGCCGGATTGATTGCGGAGCGCCTCACGCTGACAATTCCGTTGGCAATCATGTCCATGTCCATGACTGTCGTGCTGGCCCTTGCTGCCGGAATCTATACGGCGGCAAATCACAACAAGCTCGGCGATGTGGGCGTGATGTCGCTGACGCAGTTCGGCATGGCGCTTCCCAACTTCTGGTTCGCCATCCTGCTGATCCTGCTGTTCTCGGTGAAGCTGCAATGGCTTTCGGCCGGCGGATTTGCGGGCTGGGACGAAAGCATCATTGCCGGGATCAAGTCGTTGCTGTTGCCTGCGATCTCGCTATCGGTGGTGCAGGCGGCGATCCTTGCGCGTGTCACGCGCTCCGCCGTGCTTGAGGTGCTGCGCGAAGATTTTGTGCGCACCGCGCGCGCCAAGGGCTTGAGCAGGCGCGACGTATTGTGGCGGCATGTGCTGCGCAATGCGATGATCCCGGTGATGACGGTGATGGGCCTGCAATTCGCCAATCTGCTGGCGGGCACGATCGTGATCGAGAACGTGTTCTATCTGCCGGGCCTCGGCCGGCTGATCTTCCAGTCGATCGCCAATCGCGACCTGATTGTGGTGCGCAACTGCGTGATGCTGCTCGCGGCTATGGTCGTCATCGTCAATTTCGTGGTCGATGTGCTCTATGCCTTCATCGATCCGCGCATCAAGGTGCACAACCTATGAGCGCCCCGCTGAGCGTTCCGGACGACGTGCGGGTCGCCCCGGAGCGTCCGCAGCTTGCGACCGGCTTCTGGGGCCGCGCGCTGCGTCATCGCAGCTTTGTCACGGGCGGCATGCTCAGCGTGCTGGTGCTCTTTGCCGCCTTGCTGTCGCTGGTTTGGACGCCGTGGTCAGCCTATGAAATCGACGTGGCGTCCAAGCTGCGACCACCGTCGGCCGCGCACTGGCTCGGTACCGATGTGCTCGGCCGCGATATCGTCTCGCTGCTGCTGGTGGGCGCCCGCTCCACCATCATGGTCGGCATCATCGCGGTCGGGATCGGCCTTACTTTTGGCGTGTGCCTCGGGCTGATCGCCGCCGCGCGCAAGGGCTGGACCGAAGAGCTCATCATGCGGATGAGCGACTTCACCTTCGCGTTTCCCGCGGTACTCTCGGCGATCATGCTGGCGGCCGTCGCCGGCCCGGGCATGGTGACTTCGATCACCGCCATCGGCATCTTCCAGATTCCAACCCTCGTCCGGGTGACCCGTGGATCGGCCAATGCGATCTGGGCGCGGGAGTTCGTCCTGGCCGCGCGCGCCTCCGGCAAAGGCGGCTTTCGCATCACTATCGAGCACGTGCTGCCGAACGTCCTGCCGATCCTGATCGTGCAGGCGACGATCCAGTTCGCGCTCGCGATTCTGGCCGAGGCGGCGCTGTCCTATCTCGGGCTCGGCACGCAGCCACCGCAGCCGTCCTGGGGCCGCATGCTGAACGATGCGCAGACGTTGCTGTTCCAGTCGCCGATGCTTGCGGTCTATCCGGGCGCTGCGATCGCAGTCGCCGTGCTTGGCCTCAATCTGTTCGGAGACGGGTTGCGCGATCTGCTCGATCCGCGGCTGGCGCGGGAGCGTTGAACATGAGCGGGTCCGTTAACGCGCCCTTGATCGAAGTCAAGGACCTCGGCGTCCGGCTCAACACCAGCCGCGGTCCCGCGCAGGCCGTTCGCGGCGTCAGTTTCTCGCTGAAGCGCGGCGAGACCCTGGGTCTCGTCGGCGAATCCGGATGCGGCAAATCCGTCACCGCGCTCGCGCTGATGGGCCTGCTGCCTGACAGTGCCGTCATCAGCGGCAGCATCCGCCTCGACGGCAGCGAGCTGGTCGGCCTGTCGGATGCGAATTACTGCAAGCTGCGCGGCAATCGCATCAGCATGATCTTCCAGGAGCCGATGACCGCGCTCAATCCGATGCACACGATCGGGCGCCAGGTGGCCGAGCCATTGCGGCGCCACACCAGTTGCTCGGCGGGAAAGGCGCGCAAGGAAGCCATCGCCTTGCTCGATCGTGTCGGGCTTCCCGATGCGGCGAAGCGCGTCGATGCCTATCCGCACCAGTTCTCGGGGGGGCAGCGCCAGCGCGTCACCATTGCCATGGCGCTGGCCTGCCAGCCCGACGTGCTGATTGCCGATGAGCCGACCACAGCACTCGACGTCACCATCCAGGGACAGATCCTCGATCTGATCGCAGACCTCGTCGCCGAGCGCGGCATGTCGATGATCCTGATTTCGCACGATCTCGGCGTCATCGCCGAGAATGTGCAGCGTATGATGGTGATGTATGGCGGCACCGTCGTCGAAAGCGGCGCGACGGATGTCGTGTTCACGCGCATGGGACATCCCTATACGCAGGGCCTGTTTCGCGCTCGCCCGCGCCTTGGTGCGCGGAAGGGCACCCGGCTGAAGACCATCGCCGGCACCGTGCCCGAACTTGCCGATCTGCCCGCCGGCTGCACCTTCGCCGACCGCTGCGCGATCGTCGAGGACCGCTGTCGCGTGGCACTGCCGGCCGTGGTGGACGTCGGCGCCTGCCATGGCGTGCGCTGTCTCAGGACGGATGTTTCGATGGCTGAGGCGGCCGGAGTTTTGGGCGCATGACCATGCTTGAGCAGACTCCGCCAGCCGCCGAACAACCGCTGCTCGATGTCAAGGATCTGGCGCAGCGCTACACACTGCCGCGGGAAAGCGTGTTCAAGCCGGCCGGGCAGGTGCATGCGCTCAACGGCGTCACCGCGCAAGTGATGGCAGGCCGAAGCCTCGGCGTGGTCGGCGAGTCCGGATCGGGCAAGTCGACCTTCGCGAGGCTGGTGATGGCGCTGGAACAGCCGTCGTCGGGGTCGGTGTCGCTCATGGGCCGTGACCTGCATCGGATGCCGGCTGACGAGTTGCGCCGCGCCCGGCGTGATTTCCAGATGGTGTTTCAGGATCCCTATGGCTCGCTCGACCCACGACAGACCATTGCGCGTATCGTCGCGGAGCCTTTGACCGCGCTCGGACGCGTGGATCGCGCCACGCTGCGTCAGCGCGTCGCGACGGTGCTGCGGCAGGTCGGGCTGCGCGACGCCGACATGGACAAGTTTCCGCATGAATTCTCCGGCGGCCAGCGCCAGCGCATCGCGATCGCGCGTGCGCTGATCACCCAGCCAAAACTGATCGTCGCTGACGAGCCGGTCAGCGCACTCGACGTCTCCGTGCAGGCGCAGGTGCTCAACCTGCTGCAAGACCTGCAGGATCAGTTTGGGTTGAGCTACATCCTG
Organism: Bradyrhizobium sp.; assembly: GCA_049286845.1. GTDB lineage: Bacteria > Pseudomonadota > Alphaproteobacteria > Rhizobiales > Xanthobacteraceae > Bradyrhizobium. Next base: position 2,637 of record JBAQER010000097.1, on the reverse strand, counting down.
ATCAGCCACGATCTTGCGGTCGTCGACTATCTCTGCGACGAGATCGCGGTGATGTATCTCGGGCGGATTGTCGAGCAGGGCCGTCCCGAGGATCTGTTCGCGCACTGCGCCCATCCTTATACGCGCGCATTGCTCGAGGCCGTTCCGCGCGCCCGAGCCGGCGGTGTGCGCCGGCGTCGCGGTGTGCAAGCGATCGCCTCGCAGTCCGTGGGCGCAACGGGGTGTCCCTACGCTTCACGCTGTGCGTTGGCCGACCAGCACTGTCGCGAGATCGCGCCTGTGCTACGCAAGGTGGGCCCGGCGCAGCTCGCCGCGTGCCATCGCGCCGAGGCGGTGATGGCATTGCCTCCGGTGTCGTCGGAGGAGGGTTAGCCTTTTGTGCGGTATTGGCTTAGTCTGATCACGCGACATGTCAGGGGAGCAAGCGAATGTTTAGGAAACTAGCCGTTTTTGCAGTTATCGCCGCGTTCGGCGCCGCGCCGCTGCCGAGCCTGGCGCAGGGCAAGAAGGACAGCGTCGTCATCGGCATGACGTTGGAGCCGCCGGGGCTCGACCCCACCACCGCAGCCGCTGCGGCGATTGCCGAAGTCACCCTCTATAACCTCTATGAGACGCTGACCAAGATCAACGAGGACGGTTCGGTGTCGCCCTTGCTCGCCGAGAGCTGGCAGGCATCGCCCGACCTGAAGACCTATACATTCAAGCTGCGCAAGGGCGTCAAATTCCACAATGGCGAGCCGTTCGACTCCGCCGCGGTGAAGTTTTCCTATGAACGCAACGCGGCGCCGACCAGCACCAACAAGGACAAGAGCCTGTACCAGGCGTTTGAGTCGGTCACCGCGCCCGATGCGGAGACGATCGTGGTCGCGCTCAAATATTCCGAACCGAACCTGCCGTTCCTGCTCGGTCAGGCGTCCGGCTCGATCGTCGAGCCGAAGAGCGCGCCGACCAACGCGACGCAGCCGGTCGGAACCGGACCCTATACGCTCGGCGCCTGGGCCAAGGGATCGTCGATCACCCTGAACAAATGGCCTGACTATCGCAATGCCGCCGCGATCAAGGTTTCCAAGGTGACCATCCGCTTCATCGGCGATCCCGCCGCGCAGGTCGCGGCGCTGCTGTCGGGCGACGTCGACGCGTTTCCGCGAGCCGCAGTGGCGCGCAGCCTGGCGCAGTTCAAGGCCGATCCGCGCTTCAATGTGCTGATTGGCGGCTCCAAGGCCAAGACCATCGTCGCTATCAACGAACGGAAGAAGCCGCTCGATGATGTGAGGGTTCGCCGCGCCGTTCTCGCCGCCATCGATCGCAAGGCGATGATCGACGGCGCCGTCGATGGCTTCGGCACGGCGATCGGCAGCTTCTATACGCCGGGATCGCTCGGCTATGTCGACACCACCGGCATCAATCCCTACGACCCCGAAAAAGCCAAGAAGCTGCTCGCGGAAGCTGGCGTCACGACGCCGCTTGAGCTCAGCCTCAAGCTGCCGCCGCCGCCTTACGCGCGGCAGGGCGGCGAAGTCCTCGCGGCCCAGCTCGCCAAGGTCGGCATCGTTGCCAAGATCGAGAACGTGGAATGGGCGCAGTGGCTGTCACAGGTCTTTGCCGGTAACGGCCCGCACAATTTCGATCTCACCATCGTCTCGCATGTCGAGCCGTTCGATCTCGTGAAGCTGACCGAGTCCGACTTCTATCTCGGCTACAAATCCGACGTGTTCAACGCGCTCTACAAGCAGATCACGGCAACACCGGCCGAGGCCGAGCGCGCCAAGCTGCTTGGCGACGCGCAGCGCATGTTGGCAACCGACGCGGTCGCCGGCTTCCTGTTCCAGCCGCAATGGATCACCATTGCGAGCAAGAAGCTGAAGGGTGTGTGGAAGGAAGTCCCGCAATTCGAGAACGACTTCTCCGCCTGGTCCTGGGAATAGGCCTCGCGTGGGGCGGGCGGCGGACCTGTCGGATGGCGGTTGCGGCGACGATTGCGCGCCCGATGCGTTGTGCCGGACCGCGCTACTGCACGAGTTCATCTGGTCCTGCGGTGTCGTACCGGCCAGATCAGGATATCGGCGGAGCCAAACACGCCATGAATGAAAGCGCTTGAAACGAAGGGAAAATGCTTTAGGTGTCGCTTCGGATTTTCCTCGGCCCATATCCGTCAGCCGCGGGCGATGCTTCGAGACGGTGTGATCTCGTTAGGCAAGCCTGTATCGTCGAAGCCGACCTTTACCGAGCGTCCAATTCGCGTAATGGCGACTATGGAATGTCCGCTCTTGAGCGCAGAGCAGACGTCTCTTGACCGGTCAATGTCAGGTTTAGGTAGGTGCCGACCGTTGACGCGAACCGGAAGCGTGGCAGGTTAGCCCAGCCAGACTTGCAGCCGATGGGTGGCGCCGTCGTCTTTGAGTGGGAAGGAGAGCGGCCGCGCGGTGATCTTCGCGCCATCGAGCTCCGCCGCCGCGACGCCTCCCTGCACGCTTTGCGGGTTCTCGACCACGATCTCGTAGCGTGACGCTCCGTGGCGGAGGGTGATCTCGAAACGGGGCCACGACTTGGGAATGCAGGGGTCAAGACGCAGAGTCCTGCCTTCGATGCGAAGTCCGAGGATGCACTCGACGCCGGCGCGCTGCATCCAGCCGGCCG
>JBAQER010000096.1:0-1500 GCA_049286845.1 Bradyrhizobium sp. | reverse complement strand
GGCGGTGGGATGCGCCCGCCGCGCAGATACGGTTCGGCTGAAATCGGATCGGGACCTTCGCCGGGGATCTCCGCGTTCCATGCCTTCAAGTAATCGTCGCCGTCGAACTTCTGGCGATCGAGCACTTGAAAGCGGACGAGATGCAGGTGGATCGGATGGGTGTCCTCCGTGGGGTTGATCAGGTGCCACACCTCGGTATCGCCAACCTTGCACTGGATCGTGACCGGCGCATCCCACTTTCTGCCGTTGAGCAGGACGACGGTCGGCTCGCCTTTCGCGTTCTTGTATTCGCTGAAGGCCATGTAGCGCACTTTGGCCTCCCGCTCCGGCAACGGCGCGACAGTACGCAACTTGTCGGGAATGCGCGCCGTGTCCGGCCGGGCGAGACGTCTGCCGACACGGAATTCCATGACATTTGCCGTCGTTCGGCGGTCCGGGGCCTCGCCGTTCGGATACGGTGTCGGTGCATCGTTCAAGAGGCGGATCGATCCGCGCGCGCCGCGGAAGTCGACGATGACGTCCGCTCGCTCGGCCGGCGCCAGCAACAGGCGGCGCACTTCCACCGGGGCCGGCAACAGCCCCTGGTCAGTCCCGATCTGCAGGAAGCTCCGGCCGTCGGCGAGGCGCAATTGGTAGAAGCGCGCGTTGGAGCCGTTGAGGATGCGCAGCCGGTACTTCCGCGGTTCGACTTCCAGATGCGGCCACACTTTGCCGTTCACGAGAATGGTGTCGCCGAAGAATTCCGGAACCCATGGTCCCGGACGATCCGCCGATCCTGTCGACTCCGCAATCGGGTAAGTCAGCGAGCCATCGGCCGCAAAGCTGCGGTCCTGAATCATGAGCAGGACTTCATGGTCGCCGCCCGGCAGGCCGAGAACGTCCTCATGGTCGTCGCGGACCACGTAGGCGCCGGCGAGTCCGGCATAGACATTGAGCCGCGTCTGGCCGATGGCGTGATCGTGATACCAGAGCAGGCAGGCATCCTGCTGGTTTGGATATTCATAGATCTCCCTCGTCCATTCGGCTCCGCGCTGACCGAACCCGTTGGTGAACCATGCGTCGGGGCGGCCGTCGCTGTCGGGCGCCACGACGGCGCCGTGGAGGTGCACGACGGTCTTGGCCGGCGGCTCGCCGTGATGGGTGCCATGCAGATGCGCGTCGAACGCTTGCGGAATCAGGAAATCGCCATTCGGAATTTCATTGACCCAGCGAACGAAGATCCTCTGCCCGGTACGGACATCGAGCGTCGGTCCGGGAAATTGACCCGCATAGGCCCACAGCGGCGTCGGTGGCAGGTCGCGATGCAGGCGCTGACGGACAGCGCGCATCGCGATCTCGTAGAGCGGACTGCCTTCGTGGATGCCGCTCGGTTTCAGCGCCTGGTCGAGCCGGGGCAGGGGATCGACAAATTTTTGCAGTTTCGGACTGCCGGCGTGATTTGCAGCTGGGCCGTGGCTTCGTGCGCCCCTTGGGGATAGCGACAGACTGGCAACGACGCCA
>JBAQER010000095.1:0-14423 GCA_049286845.1 Bradyrhizobium sp. | reverse complement strand
ACGCTTCGCTCGGCCCGACCTGTCCCTGCACCACGCCGACCCTGCCGCTGAAGAAGGTCGATACGCCGCCGAAGAAGCGCACCGAGCCCGATCCGCCCAAGCGCGTCGACCGTGCGCCGCCGAAACGTTATGTCGTGCCGGAAGACGATGTCGTGGTCTATCGTCGCCCGCCGCCGCGCGACTATTACGAGCCACGTGGACCGTCGATCGGCATTGGAATAGGCATTGGCGGGTTTGGAGGAGGCGGCGGCTACGGAGGCGGCGATCGTGGCGGCAGCCACCAGGGCACGTCGAGGAGCGGATACTGAAAGCAGACCCTTGCAGCGGCTTCGCCAGCGTCATGGCCCCCTGAGCGATGATCGTGCTGCGGGGGAGAGCCATCCAGAAAATTCTCGCACCGTTGGTTCTCGCCGTCTTTGCTGCAGCGCCCGCGCTGGCGTGGGAGCATTGGGGCGGCGATCACGGGGGTATGCGGTTTTCGCCGCTCACCCAGATCACACCGGCCAATGTCGGCGATCTCGTGCGCGCCTGGCAGTTTCGCACCGGCGATCTCGACCGCCGCGCGCCGGCGGTGATGGCGCGGACGAAATTCCAGGCGACGCCGCTGTTCGTCGAGGACAGCCTGATCCTCTGTTCGCCCTTCAACGAGGTGATCGCGCTCGATCCCGGCAGCGGCGCGCAGAAGTGGCGCCACGATCCCAGGATCAGCACCGATCAGCGGCCGGCCAACCGCTACAATTGCCGCGGCGTCGCTTACTGGGTCGACGACCAGCCTGCGGCGAACGCGGCCTGCCGCTCCCGCATCTTCATGGGCACCAACGACGCCAGGGTGGTCGCACTCGATGCGCGTACCGGTATTCCCTGCGCCGATTTCGGCACGGACGGCGAGGTCAAGCTCGAGACCGGGTCGCTGGACTGGCCGGGTGAATTCCAGATCACCTCGGCGCCGGTGGTGAGCCGCGGAGTTGTCATCGTTGGTTCGGCGATCGGCGATAACCGCCGCGTCGAGGCACCGCCCGGCAGCGTGCGCGCCTTCGATGCGCGGACGGGGCGTCCGCGCTGGAGCTTCGATCCGCTGATCCACGGCGGCATCGTCGCCGGCCATGCCAATGTCTGGGCGCCGATGTCGGTGGACGAAGATCGTGGACTGGTCTTCCTGCCGACGTCGTCGCCGAGCCCGGATTTCTGGGGCGGCAAGCGGCCCGGCAACAACGAGCATGCCAATTCCGTGGTCGCGCTGCGCGCCGGGACCGGCGAACTGGTCTGGTCGTTTCAAACCGTGCATCACGACGTCTGGGATTACGACCTGCCGGCGCAACCGACGCTGGCGCGCATCGACACCGGGGAGGGCATGCGCGACGTCGTGATCCAGCCGACCAAGCAGGGCCTTGTGTTCGTGCTCGACCGCGACAGCGGCAAGCCGGTATGGCCGGTGGAAGAGCGCAGCGTGCCGCAAGGCGGTGCGGAAGGCGAGCAATTGTCGCCGACGCAGCCGTTTCCGACACATGTGCCGGCGTTGGTGCCGCAACGGATATCGCCGGACGATGTGTTCGGCCTCGTTCCGTTCAGGGACCGCGCGGTCTGCCGCGAGCTATTCGCCGCCGCGCGCAACGAGGGCCTCTACACACCGCCCTCGACACAGGGCAGCCTTAGCTTTCCGATGACCGGAGGCGGCGTAAACTGGGGCGGTGCCGCGTTCGATCCCGTCCACCAGATCCTCTACGCCAACACCAGTCGCGCCGCGCAGATCATCAAGCTGATTCCGCGCGCCGGTGCCGAAGGATTCAAGGCCCCGCCGGGCCATGATTTCGGACCGCAGCGGGGCGCGCCATTTGCCATGACGCGCGCGCTCGCGGCGTCGCCGCTCGGCATGCCCTGCAACAAGCCGCCCTGGGGCATGATGGTCGCGGTCGACCTGAAGGCGGGGAAAATTCTCTGGCAGTCGCCGGTCGGCACCGTGGAGGACCGCGCGCCGCTCGGGGTCGCATTCAGCTTCGGCACGCCGCTGGTCAGCGGCGTGGCGATCACGGCGGGCGGCCTGGCCTTCACCGGCGCAATGGATGCTTATTTGCGTGCCTTTGATGCGAAGTCGGGCGAGGAACTCTGGCAGGGCAGGCTGCCGGTCCCCGGCGTTGCCAATCCCATGACCTATCTCTGGAAGGGCGAGCAATATGTCGCGATCGGCGCCGGCGGCCATTCCGAATCCGGCACCACGATCGGCGACAGCGTGGTGGCGTTTCGCTTGGCGCGTCCAGGCGAGGCGCCCTCGCTGTGGTCGCGCACCATCGACCGGCCCGGCGGACGGTTGCTCGGCAAGGTGATTGTGCTCGTGCTCGTGATTATGCTGGCGGCAAGCCTGTTCTGGCGCTGGCGCCGTCACTCAAGGCAGGGCCGGACAGGGCTGTCCGGCATTCCCCGATAGTTGGAAGCGGCTTACGCCTGCAAATCCGCCCACCACATCACCCCTGCGAACACCGCAAACATGGTGACGACACCGACGGAAACCAGGATCGAATCGAGGGGCATTGCTGAATCCTTCAAAAAAGAAGGCTCAAACTGGCAAACGGCCGCGGGTGGTTTCATTGATCTGGATCAATGACAGCCATGTGGCCGCCGCTTGCCCTTGGCCGAAGCAAGCCGCGCCAGACCGGGTGAACTGTTCGATATGAGATGGGCGCGGCAGATCGCGGCCCCGATAAGCCTGCGGCTATCGATGCTTCTTCGGGCGGATCGAATGGGTGGTTACTTCCCGCGCGGCGGCCTGTTGCAGCTCGCGCCGAAATTCATCGCGCTTCTCGTGGATGGAGGCAATGACGGGTCCTGTCGCCTGTCCCAATCCGATTAGCGCCGCTTCCGACAACTGCAGGCTGGCCTCGATGGTTTCGGGCACGGCGTCGGTCACCCCGATCGCGTAGAGGTGGCGGGCGTGGGAAGCGTCGCGGGCGCGTGAGACGATAACGACGTCCGTTCGGAGCGCGCGCACCTGTCTCACGATCTCGTCGATTTCGGCCTTCGCTGCGACCGTTACGATGACGGCCTTGGCGTCCATGGCCCCGCAGCTCTTGAGGAATTCCGGATCTGTTGCATTGCCATAGTAGACCTCGCTGCCGCTTCGCCGCTGTGCCGGCACTACGGCGGCATCGTTGTCAACGGCGATATAGGGACAGCCGTGCCGATCCAGCAACGAGCAGACGACTTGTCCAACCCGGCCATGCCCTATGACGATTGCGTGTCCAGTGCCCCCACTTGGTGCGATGGTCAGTTCCGGGTCGAGCGCCTTGGGCTCCCGGAACCTCGGCGTCAATCGCCGCGCGACCAGCGACAGCGCGGGAATCAGCGCCATGGTGATTGACGTCACCGTCAAGGTGAAGCTCGACACATTGGAGCCGATGAGCCCGAGCGTGGTTGCCAGGCCGATGCCGACGAATGCGAATTCGCCGCCGGGCCCAAGGAGAAGACCGGTTTCGATCGCTGCAGACCAGGGCAGGCGAAAGATACGGACGAGGCCGATGAGCAGGATGGACTTGATGACGATGAGGCCGACGACGCATGCAACGAGCAGCAAGGGCTCGCGAGCAAGCTCGCGAACGTCGATACTCATGCCGACGGTAAAGAAGAACACGCCAAGCAGCAGTCCCTTGAAGGGGCCGACAGTCGTTTCGATCGCCTTGCGGAATTCGGTCTCGGCGAGCAGCAGCCCCGCGATGAACGCTCCCAGTGCCATCGAAAGTCCGGCCATGGCCGCGGCGACCCCCGTGCCGATAATTACAAACAACGTTGCCGCCACGAACAACTCGATGGTTCCGGCGGAAGCAACCAACCGAAACAGCGGTCGCAAGAGCAGGCGGCCGACAGCAACGATGGCCGCAACCGCGAGTGTCGCATTCAGAAGCGCAAGCCCGAGACTGGTCATGACCGAGCCCCTCGCACCGCCACCCAGAATGGAGACAAACAGCAGGATCGGAATCACCGCCAGGTCTTGCGCCAGCAGAACGGCGAAACCGGTTCGGCCGGCCGTCGTGGCGAGGCGGCCCTGGTTGGAAAGGACCTCGATGACGATCGCGGTCGAGGATAAAGCAAGGCACGCGCCGATGATGACCGATACGGTGGGGGAGTTGCCGGCCAGACTGGCGATGCCGCCGATCACCGCAGCAGTGAGGATGATCTGCAGGCTTCCGAGTCCGAACACCAGGCGGCGCATGGTTTTCAGGCGCTCGTAGGACAGTTCCATGCCGACAATAAACAGCAGGAAGACGACGCCGAGTTCGGCAATGCCGGCAACGTTGCTGGCATCGACGACCGTAACCCAGTACAGGAACGGAAACGTCTTGATGAGCGAGCCCAATCCGAGCGGGCCAAGGACCGCGCCTGCCGCAAGATAGCCGAGGACGGGGCTCAGTCTGAAGCGGCGCACCAATGGAATGACAATGCCGGCCGTTCCAAGCACGACCAGCGCATCGCTGTAGACATCGATATTGATCGGCGCCGTCACTGATTTCCCCTGCGCCTGGCCTGCAACTCCGTACTGGATTACATCGCATTTGCATATGCAAGCCTATCAAGCGGACGGACTTGGCGCGACGCTATAACGGAACCAAAGTGTCAGCTACCGCGCCAGCCGGCGGTTCGAGCGCGCCATCCCGCAGCGAATAGATGTGGTCGAACCGATCGAAGATCTTCTCGTCGTGGGTGACGACGATGACGGCGGTTCGGTGCTCCGCGGCAACTCTTCTCAACATGTCCATCACCGTGCCGGCACGCTGCGAATCGAGTGCCGCCGTCGGCTCATCGGCCAAGATGATGCGCGGATCGTTGGCGAGCGCACGGGCAATGGCAACCCGCTGCGCCTCTCCACCTGAAAGCTCACCCGGCATGGCGCTCCCGCGGCGTTCGATACCGAGATAGGTCAGAAGCTCAAGCGCCCGACTCTTGGCTTGCGCCGGGCTTACGCCGGCCAGGATGCGGGCGACAGCGACGTTCTCCCAGGCATTGAGAAACGGCAGAAGGTTATGGGACTGGAAGATGAAGCCGATCTTCTCGAGCCGCAACCCGCGCAGGTCGGCGCGCAGCCACTTGCCGTCATAGACCAGTTCGCCGTTGAGCCGCATGTTCCCGGAATTCGGTTCGAGAATGCAGCCGATCACGTTGAGCAGCGTGCTCTTGCCCGATCCGCTGGGACCACGCAGGCCAATCACGGTTCCCGGATAGACATCGAGCGAAACCTCGCGCAGCGCATCGACGCGGGTCGGCCCCTCGCCGAAATGCTTGCTGATCCCCCTGACTTCGACGACGGGCTGTTCGGCCATGGCTACCCCGCGAGTGCCGAAGCAGGATCGATCTTGAGTGCAGTGCGCACGCCGAGTGCGCTCGCGAGCAGGCAGGCGACGAGCACCACCGCAAACAGGGCCACGGCGTCCGCAGGCTCGAGAACTACCCGGCGCGGGAAATAGCCATGGCCGGCGCCGATCAGCGCGGCACCGGTGAGGAAACTGATGACTCCCATGGCAAGTGCCTGCTGGACGATCAGTCCGACGATGCGGCGATCGGGTGCCCCGATCAGCTTGAGGGTCGCAATCGCCTTCTTCTTGTCGATCGTCATCGTGTAGATGATGAGGCCGACGATCACGGTCGACACCGTAAGCAGCAGGGTCGTGAACAAGCCGATTTGGCGTCGCGCGCGATCGATTACGGAGCGTGCGAGAACATTTTCCTGGTCATCCTGCGTGAGTGCCGCGAGATGCTTCCATCGCACGATATCCTGCGCGAAGCGCTTGGCGTCCACGCCGGGCAGCAACCTGACCACAATTGCGTTCACCGTGTTGGTCGTTCCGGTCGCGCCGGCAGAGCGTACGGATTCTCGTCGCGCGGCCGGTGGCGCCAGGTCGAACTGCAGCTTCTGGGCGTCTCTCAACGTGATGAATATGACGGGATCGCCGCCCGAGGCCACGAGGCCGCTGGTCAACCCCACCACGGTAAAGGTATCGCGCCCGAGCCTGATCTGCTCGCCGAGAGCGAGCCCCGCGCCGCGGTCCGCGACCGCCTCGTAGCGGCTGCGCAGGATCGGCCGTCCTTCGACCACAAGCGGCGCTTCGCCCGGCCGCGCGATCTGCGCGCCGACGACCATCAGGCGCTTGGTTTGCCCGCGATGCAGCGCTTCGATATTCTGATAGGAGACTCCGCCGGCCGCGGCGACGCCCCATTGCGCGGCAATGGACTCGCGCGTGTCGCCCGGGAGCCGTGAAGCCTCGGCGAAGGGACCGCGCGTGCCACCTTCCACGACCCAGACCTGCGCACCCGCGGCGCGCACGAGCCCGAGCGATTCCACGATCAGGCCGCGATAGATGCCGACCATGGCGAGCACGATGCCGAGCAGCAGGCTGAGCCCGAGGCATGTCAGCAGGAAGCGGCCGAGATTGTGGCTGATGTCTTTGAGCGCGAGATTCACGTTACGATCCGCTGCGCGGGCGCGCGGCGCGGCCTTCGCGCAGATCGGTCCGATCGTCGGCCACGACCTGGCCCTGCACGTCGGAGGTAATCTGGATGCGCCCGTCGAGCAGACGTTCGCCGAACTGTACCCGCTGCCTGGCGAGCCGGCCTTCCTGCAGCGTCCAGATCGTGCCAGACCGGCCGTCGTAGCCTTCCACGAATTTGAGCGGAACGAAGAGACCGCTCGGGATGATCTTCTTGACGATCTCCACTTCCGCCTGCTCGCCAAGGTATCGGATCTGGTGCTCCGGATTGCAGACCCGGCACCGCACGTAGACGCGGCGTTCTTCGGTGAGGCGGTCGTTTTCCTGATCGATACGGACCACCTCCGTCTCGAATGTGCGGTTCGGTTCCGATCGCAGGCGCACAAAGGCGCGCTGGCCGATACTCAGCCCTCCGGCCAACGCCTCGTCCACATAGGCTTTGACCCAGATCGAGGCAGGCGCGATCAGCGTGAATATCGGTTCGCCCGCATTCGCGATCCCGCCGAGCTCCTTGCTGCGAGCGATAACTCTCGCGTCGAACGGCGCGCGTAGCTCGTGTTGAGCGAGCACGACTGCATCGATCTGGCGCTGGGACGCGGCATCGTCCTGCAGCACGGCGGCGACCTTGGTGTCGGCCTCGATGATCCGGGCATCGCCAAGGGCAATTTCTTCGGCGGCCTGCGCGTCTTCGGCGGCTTCTTGCGACACGCTTCCGCGGCCAACGAGTGTCTGCCGCCGCAGATTGACGCTCTTCTTCTGTTGGTAGGTAACTTCGGCGCGCTCGCGCTGGGCCTGGGTCTTGGCGAGGTTGGCTGCCGCCTGTTGCTGGGCTGCTTCGCTCTTCCTGAGCTTGGCGCGCTGCGCATCATCGTCGAGCTTTGCCAGCAGCGCGCCGGCTTTCACGACCTCACCCTGATCCGCCTCGATGGCGATCAGCTTTCCAGTGATCTGAAATCCAACCTTTGAAACGACCTGCGCCTCGATCGTCCCGATCCCGAAGACGCGGACTTCAACATTCTGTTCGGGCGCAGCCGTCCGCGCCGGAATTTCGCGCATAAAGTGCCAATAATAGCCGCCGCTCACCACGACAAGAGCGGTAAGCAGCCCAGCCGCTAGTCTTACGGCGCGCGAACTCATCCCGGGCACTTCGTTGGACAAGTCGATGCGTCCGCCAGCGAGTACAACGGCCAAACCGCGCGTTCATTCAAGCGCATGGTGCAGGTCATGTCGTTTTCCCCTAAAAAGTTATGATTGCCCGGGAGTGCTTGATCGGCGTTGCGATAGATCAAGCTGTCCCTCGAGAGGCGTTCCGGCTCAGCCTACGGTTGGCCGATCTTCCGCGGCGATACCGCCAGCAATCCCGCGCTGATAAACGCCAGCAAGGCCGCAAGCTGAAAGGTCTGATGGAAGGCTTCGAAGAAGCCCTGCTTCGATTGCAGGATTTCAAACACCATCAGCACCAGCGAGGCCGCCGCGACGGTGCCCAGCGTTCGCGTCAGCAGCGCGAGGCTGCCCGCAACCCCGCGCTCACGAAGCGGAAGCGCCGCGGTCACGATATCGGTATAGGCGAGCTGGAACAGGCCGAGCCCGACGCCCTGCACGATCAGCCCTGCGACACGCAAGGCCGTCGTCGTCTGTTCGGTCCATGCGCTGAGCATGAGGAGACCGGCACCAATTTCGGCGGCGCCGGCAATGGCGAGCCGCTCGGCGGAGATTCGGTGTCCGATCAGGCGGCCGCCGACCGGCGCGGCCAGCACCGCGCCGAGCGCGCCCGAAGCCAGAATGGCGCCGCTTTCGGCAAGCGCATAGAAGCTCACCCGGGTGAGATAATAGGGCACCAGAAGCCAGACCGAAAACGCCGCGACATTGGCGAGCACGCTGACGAAATTCAGCATCGCAAAGCCCGGCAGGTGAAACACCTCGAAATCGATGATCGGCCGCGCCGCGCGGGTTTGGCGGAAAACGAATCCCGCAAAGGCCAGGGCCGACAGCAGTCCGAGCCAGACGGCGGAGTACTCGCGAATGCGGTTGAGCGCCATTAGCATCGTCACCAGGCCGAGCGCCAGCGCGATGCCGCCCGCAATGTCGAAGGGTTCGCGTGCCGCGCGCGGCTGCGATGCCGGCAGGCCGCGCAACAGCAAGAGCGCGGCGATCGCGATCGGGATGCGAAACCAGAACACTGCGGGCCAATCCCAGATCGCCACCAGCGCGCCGCCGAGCAGGGGACCGAGCATCAGGCCGAGCGCCATCATCATGGTGTAGACGCCAAGCGCGCGGCCGCGCCGCTCCTCGCCATAGAGGCTCGTCACCAGCGCTGCGCCGCAACTCAGCACCAGTGCTGCGCCGATGCCCTGCAGGCAACGAAAGGCCAGCATCGCGCCATAACTTGGCGCGATGCCGACGAGCAGGAACGTCGCCGCGCTCCAGATCAATCCGGTCCGGTAGACGATGACATGGCCGATGGTGTCGCCGATCCGCCCCAGCGCCAGCAGGAGACTGGCATAGGCCAGCACGTAACAGATCACCACCCACTGGATGTCGCCGATCGAAAGGTCAAATCCCCGGGTGATGGCCGGGAAGGCGATGTTGACGGAGGTGTCGAGCTGCGTCGTGGCGGTGCCGAGCCCGATCATGGCGATCTGCAGGGGTCTTGAACGGAGCAGGCCAGCCGACACGCGGGGGAAATCGGGTTCGGTTGATGACGGCACCTTGGTCCCTTCGGACGGAAACCTCGAAGCAAGCGGCCGGCGGCCGCCGCTATCCATGCCTCAACCTGATGCGGCGGGAAAGAGCCTGCGCCTGCCGGGGCGACGAGACCTCAAGAGATCGGTCGCGCTGGGGAGGGAAGGCGGACGCAGCGCCGACATCGAAATCCGGCGGTGGTGCCGCGCCCCGCGACTAGTCGAAGGCGAGGCCGACCCGCCTGTCGTTGCTCCAGACCGCGTGGCAGCGGCGGATGAACTGGTCTTTTTCGATCACCAGCATGAACGATGACGGCAGGCTGACGCAGCTGGCGAGGTCGACCGCGGCGCCGTTCGGCGACAGATTGCGCACGGTGCAGGTGATGATGCCGCTGCCATCGAATGCGATGGCGCCGCCCTTCAGCACCCGGAATCGCTGCGCCGCTCTCCTCTCTGTGATGTGCTCGCTCATCGCCGGAAATCCGAAAATCCCGCCTGGCTATTCTGTCCAAATTAGCACACCGGAATTACGGACGATTGAATCGAATACCCGTCAAATTTGATACCCGATTAGGGTTTCGTTTACGCTGGTGCGGCGTTGCAGAATCTGTTCATGCTGCAACTTCACGCCGCAACGGAGATCACGATCATGAAAACGACGGGCGCGCTGCTGTTTGCCGCCGGCCTCCTGCTTTCGCCGGCGCCGGCCCATGCCGTCGTGCTCGACCGGTCGACCATGACCTGCAAGCAGTTCGTCGAAGGCAGCCAGGACGAAATCAAGATGGTGCTGACCTGGATGGACGGCTGGTACAAGGGCGATTCCGACGAGGCGATCATCGATACCGACGTGTTCGTCGAGAACGCCAAGAAGTTCGGTACCTACTGCGGCAAGAATCCGACCGTCAGCATCGTCACCGCCGCCGAAAAGATTCTTGGCAAGTGACCCGCTGACCGGCAGCAGGCTTTCGCACGAAAGCACTATGTCAGCATCGCGAAAGCGCTCGATACCATCGCCACCGGCTTGTTGTCGTGGGCGCTGGACAGGGTGACGTGGCCAAAGCTCATGGTGCGGCCGATGCGGACCACCCGCGCGTCCGCCAGCACGTCGGATGCGGTCGCGGCCCGCATGAAATGCGTGGTTTGGTCGACCGTCGTCATCGGCCGGTAGCCGCGGTTGGCCGCGAGGTTGGCAATCACCATTGCGGTGTCGGCGAACGCCATCAGCGCCTGGCCGCAGACGATACCGCCGTTCCGGCACAGCCGCTCGGAGAAAGGCATGCGCAGGATCGCACCCGGCTGCCAGCCGGCGGCGGCAGTCTGCGGCGGCTCATAATCGATGCCCTCGATCGAGAGGTTGAGATCCTGCACCCACGGCGCAAACACATCGCCGAGCACGCGTCTGGCTTCCTCGATATCGAATTTCCTCGGGTGCTGCTGGTGCTGCATCAACGTCGGTTCCCCCGTTTCATATGGTTTCCCCGCATTCTTAAGTGCGTCCGGCCCAAATGAACACTCTCCCTGCGCGGCTTGAAAATGCCTGACTTCCAGCCGTAGGATGGCAGGGTAGGGAGCAGGGTGACCATGTTCAGGCGATTGGCACTGATTTTCAGCGTGGTCGCCCTGGGTCTCGTGCTCGATGGCTGCACCAAATGCGGCCCGATCTGGGACGATTGGACGCAATCGCCGAAATCCTGCAAATCGGACCGGTTTTAGGCCCTGGAGCTGACGTGCTTGGCGTCACGGTTGGCGCGATGATATATAGCCTTCGAAAATGCAAGGGAGCTTCCCCGATGAGAATTCTTGGCGCGGCCGCCGTCGTCGCGTTGCTGGCAGGGACGGCTTACGCGCAGACCCCCAACATCAACCTGATCCCGGAGCTGCAATCCAAATCCCCGGAGGAAAAGGAAGCCGAGGCGGAACGCGACAAGAAATACAAGGATTCGCTGAGGAAGATTCCGGACGCCAAGGTCTCCAACGACCCCTGGGGCACCGTGCGCAACGCCGATGCGCCCAAGACGTCTGCATCCAAGACATCCACATCCAAGACGTCGGCTCCCGCGAAGCCGCGCACCAAAACCGGCAGCAGCGCCAACTGAGGCGGCGCGCCTCACTCAGGCCAGCGCGGCCGACTGATCGAGCAGCGTCTCGTAGCATTCGCAGGACATCCGCAACAGTGCGGCCCGGTCCAGGATCCTGATCACGCCGCGTGAATAGGCGATCGCGCCGGCGGCTTGCATCCGGCTCGCGACTTCGGTCACCGAGGTGCGCCGCACCCCCAGCATTTCCGCGAGAAACTCCTGCGTCAGCGCGACGGTGTCGCTGCCCGCATGGTCGGCGCTCTGCAGCAGCCAGCGGCAGAACCGGGCCTCGATCGAGTGCAGCGCGTTGCAGGCGGCCGTCACCCGCGCCTGCGACAGCAGGACCTCGTTGTAGCTGATGCAGAGATTGCGGATGGGGTCGCTGGTAGCGGCGACGGTCCGGAAATGGGTTGCGGCGATCCTGCTGCAGGCCATCGGCATCTGCACGACGACGCGAACCAGCGACTTGTACAGGCCGAGCCCGGCCATCGCGCCGACCACGCCTTCGCGGCCGACGGTTGCGGTCTCGATCGCCTTGCCGTCGCGCAGCACGGTGAGCAGCGACAGCATGCCGTTATGGGGAAAGTAGACATGGTCGACATCGTCGCCGGCTTCGCCCAGCACGAGCGCCTGCGGCAGAGATACCGACGACAGATGCGGAAGCAGCCGATCGAAATCATGGCGCGGCAGCGCGGCGAGCAGTTTGTTGTCAGAGGGAAGGCCGATGTTGACGGACGCTGCCACTGCGATGTCCTGCCCGGTCGGTTGGCCGAGTTACCGCAGGGTTGAAAAGAGCGCTCCGAGAGGGCGATCCGCGGCTTGCCGGCGACTGGGGGATCGTAGCCGGCCCTGAATTGTAGCAATCCTAGGTCGAACAGGCGACTCAATTCCCGGCAGTCGGGTAGGGGGACTCGGATTGGTTCCCGCCCACCCTATATTGAGCCGGTCGTCTTCTGCTGGAGTTGCGGCATGGCCTCTCGCCCGCGCGACCTCGCCGACCGGATGGCCGCCCGGCGCAAGCCGGACGACGGCTTTCTGCGCGAGACCTTCACCTTGCCCCGCGGGGCAGCGCGGACGAAAGCGCGGGACTTCCTCACCCGCTATCCCAAGGCCGCCTACATGAGCGGGGTCGAAAGTTGGCGCGAACTGCCTGATGGCGATATCGAATTCACCATGCGGCGGCTGCGCAGCGCCGACTGACGGTAAGGGACTGGTGTCGTGCTCTCAACTATCTATGAATATTGGGATTTCTCCCGTGTGGACATTCCGGCGTTATCGGCTTCGGCCTGAGGGGGAGCGATGGCTGGACACCGCGGCCTAAGCGCGGTCGGAAACCACGTGATCGCAAGCGTAACAGCGGAAAACCTTGATGGCGGCGTGAGTCGACAGCGCGGGGAGTTCGCCCAGCCGTTTCATTTCAGCGCCGCATCTTTCGCAACGGCGCGCGGGGCTGTTCTGATCCGCCGGATTGGGCGGAACGTTCCCCTCGCCAGACGCCATGACGGCCGCCCCTCGCGTTCTTCCCGAATCGGTAACAGTCAGCCTGCCACATCTGCGTGTACATGATTGTGTCAGCTCAACTCAAGCTTGTGGATGAGGCGAGGCTGGCCCGGGGGCGAGGCTTTCCGGAGGCCGGAGGCCTATTCATCTTCCGCCCCCAGCAGTCTGCCGCTCGTTCGGTTGATGAAATGGAGGCGACTGCAGGCCTGGCAGACCACGGTTTCGTAACTGGAGGTTGAATCATCCGCCCCGGGGTCGTCAGCCAGCCAGTGCTGCACGTTCATACCGGTTCGTGGACACTTGAAAATAATGTTACCCATAAGTAAGGCATTCTGGCCTCCAGAAGATTTTTCCGTATTGATCCGCGTCAATGTTTTCGGACGGAGGATGTGCCAGCGAGCCTCCCGCCACGCGAATCGGGACCAGCCCTTGCGCGGCAAGAGCTCAATGCGGCGCGCAGGATCTATCGAAAAGGCGGAGCCCGAACGATCTGCTCGCCGGGCTCCTGGCAGATGCCGGAACGGCGCCCTCGCGGGGCCACTCGGTAGGTGCTCATATATAAATGGTCCAGATTGCAACAGCGCGCATTGATCCAAGGCAAAGGCGCGAGGCCTTTTTCAGCGGCTTTGCCGCAACATCCATGGGAGGGGAAAAACTGAGTCTCGCCCGCCGGGCCGGCCTCAATCGAACGCGACGCCGATCCGTTTTTCCTTGCGCCAGATGATATGGCAAGGGTGCGGCTCGCCATCGGTGAACAGCGTGAAATGCGCGGGGATGCCGACCGGACTGGTCACGTCGAGAGCCGCGCCCGCAGCCGATAGATTGCGGACCATGCAATCGATCGCACCGCCGTGGAACTCGATCGTTCCGGCCTTCAAGACGCGGTGCCGTGGGGAAGTCCGCTTCTCGTCCATGGAATCCACATACACCTAAATCCTAAGAATTCGATAAGCGTCCGGTGGGCGGGATACCCCGTGGGACCGTGAGGTGGCTGCCAACCGAGGCGGCGGGCTAATAGGGCTCCGATGCGACGTTGTTGCATGAGTAGCAGCGGAAAATCCGGACCGCAGGCCTTGCCCTGACCTGCGGCAGTTTGCCGAGGGCATTCATGTCGCCTCCGCAATCCTCGCACTTGCGAGGTGGGTGCTCCTGCTGTGGTTCGCCGGTTCTGGTCATTTGCCGAACGGTCTAGTCGAGGACGACTGCCACCGCCACTCAAGGCACGACAAAACAGCGGTCTCCGTAGTCCTACGGGGGCGTTGTTGGTGTTCTGATGACGAAACTGCCCTGACGGGTATCCGACCTCCAGGGCGAAGAATGACGAATGAATGAGGCCGCCAACTCAGGCGGCCTTACCCCGTAATTTTACGATTTCCGTTAACGGAACGTGTATTCGCGATCCGTTCTCCAAAATCAAAATAGGCCAGTGCTCATCTCGAATTAGGCCACTAGGGGTCGAAACAGGCCAGTACCCAACTGGGCAATGCAATCGTAGACCCCAATCGGGCGCGAGAGTCCCGAGCGCGCGCGTTCCTCACGGTCCCGCTCTATCGCGCGATCTACGATGGACACCGTGGCGGGGTTATTCCACCGGCCGCAGCGTTGGAGCGTGAAATTGTTGGGCTTGGCGTTGCTGAAAAGCAAAAGGATAAGGCGCGCCAAGTTTTTGAACGTTCCGCCGACCAGGCCGGCTT
>JBAQER010000094.1:0-3219 GCA_049286845.1 Bradyrhizobium sp. | reverse complement strand
CCTTATCGCGTCATACATCTCCTGGCCTTTGCTCTCCTGGTGGTGAGATTCATTCCCATCAACTGGTCGGGGCTTCGCTGGCCGGTGTTCCGCCCCGTCATCAAATGCGGCCAACAATCTCTCGAGGTATTTTGCGTCGGAGTATTCCTGTCGTTTATTGCGCACTTCATCTTAGACGCGACATCGGATGCGTTACCCGTGCAGATACTGGTCGGAGTCGGCGGCCTTTGCATCATGACCGGTGTTGCCTACTATAGGTCTTGGTCTAAACGCATCGACAGGCTCGCTATTACGAACTCGACCAGGCAGATCAGCGCTTTTGAAGGAGCCGCACCGCCGGGCACCAACGGCACAAAGCAAACGTAGGACGCCACCGTGGTATGAAGAGGTGAGTCCACAAAGGACCGTAACGAAGGTCGATTCTTCCGCTCCGTAAGTGCAACAACTTTTTTGCAGTCGGAGCTAATGCATTGAGACGGGTCAAATCGGATTTGCCTATTGTAATAATCTGAAAAGCACCAGGGCTGTCAGCGCTCATTCTTCCAGACACTGCAATGCAAGGAGCGAGAATGATAACCTCCGAGTTGTTCCTCAACATGGAAGCTCGTGCGTTTATTCTTCACACGCTCCACTGGATTGCATCTACCGTCGAGGTTCTGGGTGTCGCGATCATCGTCTCCGGCATTGTTGCCGCGAGCGTGTGGTCCGTCCGTCAAATCTATCAAGGTGAATGGAACGGAGCTTTCCGATCCTATCGGGCGAATCTCGGCCGCGGCATCCTGTTGGGGCTCGAGTTCTTGATCGCGGCCGACATCATCGGCATGGTTGCCATCGTTCCGACTTTCGAGCGCCTCGGGATTCTCGGCTTGATTATCGTTATACGTACGTTTTTGAGCTTCTCCCTTCAAATTGAAATTGAAGGCCGATGGCCGTGGCGGCGTCACAATGCCGAGATCGATGAGGCAAGGAAAGAGAGCCTTTGAAATTGCCTAAGGCTGCAAGCGCGATGATGCTGGCGCCTTGACTCTCGCTCCCGCCGAAGCGGCCATCAAGGTTGAGCTTCCTTCATTCGCTGGGAATCTGATCGATAGAGCAAGTCGAACGTATCCTCCAGCGTGGCGTCGCGCCGCTTCCGAGCAGCCTCCAGCATTTCCGTCATACGTGCGATAAAGGCCCGCTCGTTCAAAAGCATCGGGTGATCAGCCGGCAGCGGCTGGCGCGTCTTACGCACGGTTTCCGCGAGGCCGGTCAAGCCATGCAGCCAGGGGGCAAAGCTGGACGAGAGCAGGTAGCGACTGACCCGCATCGGATGCAGCCACTTCGCAGCTTCAGCAGTCCAAGGATTGGACATAGCCTGCACCCAGGGGCTGAGGAAGGTCTTATAAGATGTTTCGGTCGCGTCTGAAATCTCGTTTACTCGCTTCAAGGCAGCATTATCACCTGGAAAATGGAGATCCTCGATACGACGAGCCGCAAACCGCACCGAGTAGTGCGGTTTGCGGCAATCCGGGTCGCCCGTTGGATTTTCTATCCTCATCTCATACAGCCCTGGGCTTAGGGCCTCTATTTCGCCGATGCTCTCCAGGATGGCGCGGTGTTCAAAGCGCGCCACCGCGGCTGAAACAAAGATGCCCAAATGCCCGACATGAGGATTTGTAAGGTAGACAATTCGCTGCCCCGCCGCTCGGAGATCTTCCGTGCTTCGGTAGACCGCCGGTATCCAGCCGAGCGCCTGATGTGGCGGCGTGATGTTGTCGCCGTATGAGGCAAAGATGACAAGCGGATTTCGAATTCGGCGTAGATCGGCAAAGCAACCTTCACAAATTCTGAAGAGGCCCCGCTCAACCTTATTTCCGATGAACAGATTCTCTACGATGGCCAGCATCTCTTCCCGACCCAAGAAGTAGTAGCCATTCCACCAACGCTCGAACGAAAGAAAGCGCTCCCGTTCATGGTCAATGCCGGTGAATAAGTCGGCATACTTTTCCCAGGTCGCTTCGGGCTTGAGATTCTCAAAGTTTTGCACGAGCCAGGCACCATCGAAACGTCCATTGCCGAGATCCGCAATCAAATGAGTAAGCCAGGCACCTCCGGTGAACCCGGCGGAGAGACGCATCGGGTTAACGCCCGCCTCACCCGACCAATAGGAAAGGGGTGAGCCGTTGAGTACGGCTGGACCGATCAGCCCATGGCAGTCGGCGGAGAGCAAAGTCACCGCCCAGCCTGCCTGGCAATTCCCATACAGAACGGGTGGTTCGCCCGCATGACGGGCAGCGACTGCCTCAACAAAGCGCCGCAATGCATGCAATACATCACCAAGGGTCTGCCCCCGGCAGGGTTCGGGAAAGAAGGAGACGAAATAAACGGGATGTCCCTCATTGAGCGCCACCCCGACTTCGGAGTCATGCTTGAACCCTCCAATGCCGGGGCCGTGCCCGGCACGCGGATCGATAATGATAACCGGGGGCTTGCCCTGATTGGAGCAAGGCTTGGCGTCGGGCGCCGCTGAATCCAGGATTCGCAGAAGGACGTAGTTGACCGGGCGTTCAAAAGTCCGCGCGTCAAGAACTGTTTCGAATCGGAAATCGAGAAGCGGAGGCAATCCGGTTCGCTCATGCTCGAGCATGTTGTCGGCCCGCTCACGCAAAGTGTCCCAAAACAGGATGGATCGCTCCCAGAAGTCGCGCTGGTACTCCAAGATATCGGACAGACTTGGGATCGAACCGGAGGCTGCCGACGTGAGATCGCGCAGGGGTGCTTCCTTATTCTCGGGCTGCACCGCTATCGCATTTGGTACGAGCGCAGAAATGTTCTGGGCGTCCAACTTGGGTGACACTTCCGGCATGGACGGCAAGCCTTTCGCACATTGGCAATGCGGAATGCAATTTCTCAACTGTTATCAATCGAGCAAGAATAATAATCATAGCATGCAATGGCACCCCCCCTCTTGATTTGGATCATCCCCTCCAAACCTGCTGCCGCCCGTCGGAAACAAGCGAAAGATGCCAATGGCGGCGGACTTGTTGTCTGCTGCCAATATCACGCAACAGGCAAAATCATCGACAATTGATTGATCCACGTTAAATCCCGGCGCAGTTTGCCGGTGTTTGATAGAGTTGACTGCGGGGTGCACACGTCCATCCCCAAACCTTGGAGTTTGTGATGTTCCGAATATCACTATTCTATGTCTCGCTGTTGGGCCTGTCGATGGTCCATGCG